>DATLZJ010000705.1:0-3797 GCA_035574055.1 Caldilineaceae bacterium | reverse complement strand
GACGGTGCGCCAGGCGGTGACGCTGCGCCTGCAGGGCGCGCCCGCCGAAGTCCAGGGCCAGGCACACTCTGCCCATAGTCAAGCAAGCCGGGTCGAGGCGGTCGAGGAGCGCGCGCCGGTGCTGGTGCTGGAGGATGCGCCAAATCGCCCGCTGCCGCGCATCGGCCTGGGGCTGGCAAGCCACGGCCAGCCGCTCACTCCCCAAGCCGTTGACCGGCTTAAATGGCTGCGCCCGGCCCACCTGCGCGCCGACCTCTGGCTGGGCGAGCCGGAGATGGCCGCAACCCTCCGCCGTGCCGCTGAGGAAGCCCAGGCGCTGGAGACGGCGCTGGAGCTGGCGCTCTTCCTGCCCGAGGATGTCAATCGGCCGGCCGAGCCGGCCCTGCGCGAGCTGGCGGGGCTGGTCGAGGCGCTACAAGCGCCGGTCTGGGCTTGGCTGGTCTTCAACCGCAGGACCCGCACCAGCGACGAGACGAGCGTAGCCCTGGCGCGGCGCATCCTTGGCCTGCTGCTGCCGGAAGCCCGCTTCGGCGGCGGCGCCGACCTCTTCTTCACCGAGCTGAACCGCTACTGCGCCACGAGCGGCGCCGCGCCCGCCGGCCTGGACTTCCTCTGCTACTCGATCAACCCCCAGGTTCATGCTTTTGACAACAGCTCCCTGGTCGAGACGCTGGTGGCCCAGGCGGCGACCGTGGAGAGCGCCCTGGCCCTCAGTGGCGGCCTGCCCGTGGCGGTCACGCCGGTCACGCTGCGCATGCGCGCCAACCCCAACGCCACCGGCCCGGAACCGCCGCCCCCGCCCGGCGAATTGCCGCCTCAAGTAGACCCGCGCCAGATGTCGCTCTTTGGCGCAGGCTGGACGCTAGGCAGTCTGAAGTATTTGAGCTTAAGCGGCGTCTACAGCCTGACTTACTACGAAACGACCGGCTGGCGGGGCGTGATGGAGACCGAGGCAGGGTCGCCGCTGCCGACCAAATTCCCCTCGCTGCCGGGGGCCGTCTTCCCGCTCTACCATGTGCTGGCCGATGTAGCCGAGTTCGCAGGCGGCGAGGCGACAGGGGCGACCAGCAACCAGCCCTTGGTAGTAGACGGCTTCTCCTTGCATCACGGCGAGCGCCGCCGCACGCTGGTCGCGAACTTGAGTCCCGAACCACAAACGGTGGTGGTGCGCAACCTGTCGGCGGCTCAAGCCGAGATGGTGCAGGTCGTGGTGCTGGACGAGGACAACATGCTTGAGGCCATGACTGAGCCGGAGGGCTTTCGCACCCGTCCCCCGCAAGGGCTGCCCCTCCAGAATGGGGTGCTCCGGCTCCCGCTCAAGCCCTACGCCGTGGCCCGAATTGACGCCGGCTAAGGGAGCTGCACGGGGTCCCCTGTCGCCATGGGGCGCGCAGCGCGCCAGGGGGAAATATCAGGAGGCGATATGGAGCCGAACAATCTTCCTGTCATCACCTCCGCGCCCGCCAAGATCATTCTCTTTGGCGAGCACGGCGTCAACCGCCAGCAGCCGGCGCTGGCGACGGCGGTCAATCTGCGCACCACCTGCCTAGCCCGCCGCTGGGAAGATGGGCGCTATCGTCTGCGCGCCGCCGAACGGGTCGAAGAGGGCGACCTCGGCGAGGTCCATGCCTTCAAGCGCACAGTGGACGGTCTACGCGCTGCCAATGCGCTGGACCAGATCCGTGAGCTGGCGCGCGACTTCTTTGCCCCGTCCCGCTATGTGCTGGCCCATGTGCTGGAATACACGGGCGACCTGGGGGTGGAGATCGTCTGGCGCTCGGCGTTGCCCATCGGCTCCGGGCTGGGGTCGGGCGCGGCGGCCAATACGGCTATGGCCCTGGCGGTGACGGCCCTGGCTGGTCAGCAGGCCACCCCTGCCGAGATCGTCCAAATGGCCTGGCAGGGAGATGTCATCGCCCACGGCGGCGTCGCCTCCAGCCTGGACAGCAGCACCGCGGTCTATGGCGGCCTGATCCGCTACACCACGGCTGCCGGAGCCGAGCGCCTCTCGATCCAGGCCCATCTGCCGCTGGTCATCGGCGATACGCTGGTGCAGCACAACACCGCTGCGCTCAACACCCATGTACGCCGCTGGTTGGAGGAGCGCCCGGTGCGGATGCAGCTCTTTCGGGATATGGGCTGGCTGGTGCGCCAGGCCGAGGCCGCCTTGCAGCGCAATGACCCGGCGACCCTCGGCCATCTGATGAACTTGCATCACCTCTTGCAGGTCAAGCTGGGCACTTCCATCCCCGAATCTGAAGCCTTGATTGAGGCGGCGCTGGCCGCGGGCGCGCTGGGCGCGAAGATCTCCGGCTCCGGCGGCGGCGGCGTCATCATCGCCCTGGCCGACCCGGCTACCGGCGTAGAGGGCCAGGCCGCCATCGCCGCGGCCATTGACCAAGCGGGCGGTCGCAGCTATATCGTCACCACCGGGACGGAGGGGGCGCGACTGGAGCCGCGCCCGGAGGACGCCCGGCTCTGGGAGCAAGTCACATCCCAATAAACCGATCCATCTCTGGACTGTTTGGAGCAAATTCAATGGAGAACTTAATCAGCATTCCCAAAGGCCGGATGGTGGACCTCACCCACGTCCTGCTGCCGGGTAAAGAGCAATATACCCTGGAGGTGGCGCGCAAGAATGAGCGTCACGGCCCTGAAGGCGACATTATGAGCGTCATCTATTGCTGGTCCCATGTAGGCACCCATGTGGAAGCGCCGCTGCACTTTCTCGCCGACGGCGCCGACACGGCCAACATCCCCCTGGACAAACTCATCGGCCCGGCGATTGTGCTGGACTTCCGCCAGAAGCAGGTCAACGAGCCGATTACCCTGGCCGAGATGCAGGCGGCCGGCGATATCCAGGTGGGCGACCGGGTGTTGACCATGACCGGACGCCATACCCAATACCGCACGCCCCACTCCCACGACCGGCCCTATATCACCGAGGAGGCCATGCGCTGGCTGGTGGAGGACCGCAAGATCAATTGCCTGGGCACCGACAGCTCCGGCTTCGAGGTGCGCGGGGTGACCCATTACCCCAATCACCGGCTGCTCAACCAGGCAGGCATCCCGGTCATCGAATGTCTCACCAACCTGGTCGAGCTGCGCGCCCAGCGCATCTTTCTGATCGCCCTGCCGCTGCCGGTGGTGGGGCTGGACGCCAGCCCGGTGCGCGCTATCGCCATCGAGCCGGAGGGCTAAGATGAGCCAGCGACTGCGGCTGGGCGCGGCGCTCTTCAACGGCGACCACAGCCGGCTCGGCGACGAAGTGGCGCGGCTGGAGGCTGCCGGGCTGGACTTTATCCACCTGGATGTCTTCGACGGCCATTTTGTCTCCGACCTGGGCTTTCCGCCGCGCACCATCGCCGCCCTGCGCCCGTTGACCCGGCTGCCCTTCGAGGTCCATCTGGGCGCACAGGACCCGCTGCGCTTTGTCGCACCGCTGGCCGAGGCCGGGACCGACCTGCTCATCTTCCATATCGAGAGTGTGGCAATGGTCTATGAGGCGCTTTTTGTGGTGCGCGAGCATAAATTGCGCGTCGGGCTGGCGCTGGCGCTGGGCACGCCGCTGGCCGCACTGGAGCCGGTGATCCCCAGCCTGGATGCGGTGCTGCTGCTCTCGCGGGTGACGGGCGAAGGGACGCGTGGCGCAAGCTTTGACCCGCGTGTCCTGCCCCGGCTGCGCACGGTGCGCCGTATGGTCGAGGAGACAGGCGCAGCGGTGGATATCCAGGTGGCAGGAGGCGTCAAACGCGAGCATCTGCCGGCGCTGGTCGAGGCGGGCGCGGATACGCTGG
>DATLZJ010000704.1:0-2100 GCA_035574055.1 Caldilineaceae bacterium | reverse complement strand
CTGGAGCAGGGGCAGATCGCCGGGGATAGCGCCGGACCAAGACGCGCCCTGGAATTGGGCCGTCACTGGGTAGACGCCGTCGTGTAATGACTCGACCTTGACGATGAAGGGGTGATAACGACGCATGGTGGGGGCGCCTCCCGGTCAGCGCGGGTTGACCAGTGTCTCCAGGAACTCGTCCCAGGTATGGCGCTGGGCAAACTCCAGATGGCGGTAGAGCGGCGAGAGCGTGCGCACGGGCAGATAGATGCTCAGGCCGCCGGCGTTCGCTACCGCTGCGCCATGGTGGGCCTCGGCGGCGACCAACGGGCCGCCCAGCGCGCAGGCGCTTGCTACCTGGCCGGCCAACCGGCTGATCTCATCCTGGTCATCGGTTGTGAGCAGCCGGCAGAGGTGGACGAGGTCTATATAGTCCCGGTCGGTAAAGGTCTGGGCGGAGCGCAGCGCGGCGAAGAGCCGGCCCAGGCCCGCCGGGGCCGCCAAGGCCGCCTGAAGCGCGCTCCCCAGGGCGCTCACACAATCGGCCAGCGGTTCGACGGCAGCCAGGTTCAGGGCCGATTGGGTGACAGCGGTGTCCGGGTGGTGGGTGCGGTAGTGGTCAATGTAGCTCTGGACGATGAGCCGGCCCAGCTCGCCCGGCTCCAGGGCGGGATTCTCGCGAAGCGGCGCCAGCAGCCGGTCATAGGGCCAGCCGTCGCCCGGTTCCACCTCCTGGGAGCCGACCAAGATGTGGCACAGGTCGCGCATTTGGTAGGCGACCTCCAGCATGTTCATCAAACAGGCGTCGCAGCCGACCAGATCGAGCGGGCGGCCCAGTTCTTGGACGATCCGCTGGAGTACGGCGCGCATCTCCTGGTTGTCCAAAAAGTCTGCCGAGCTGTCGTCGAAGAGGATGGCCCGTTCCGTCTGGACTGCCTCGCGCACCAGTTTTTCCAGGGTCGTGGCGAAGAGGGCGCGGCGGGTGCGTTGAGTCCCCAGGCTGCGCACCTGGGCGCGGGTGATTTGGGCAGTGGCGCCCTGGCGTTGAACGACCTGGTAGATGTCGTCGTCCTTCCAGCCGGCGCCGTGGTTCCAGAGGATCAAGGCGTAACGCTTCGCCGGATAGGCGCGGGCGGCCCAGAGAACGAAGTCAACTAGGGCGGCAGGGTCGCCGGTGTTCACCTCCGGCAGTTGGGCAATACAGTCCTCCTGGAGCGGGCGGTCGCGGGTCAAGTAGTAGCGCCGGGTAATGCTATCGGCCATGCAGTCAAATTGGGCGACGACGGCCACCGCGTCGGTGGAGCCGATGACCTTCATCTCGGCCAGGTCCTTGCGGCCAAATGCCTCGAGGTCGTTATCACCGGCCAGATAGACCATGATCGTCCACTGGCGCTGTGTAGCTTGAGGTTGTGCATTGCCGGGTTGGGTGGGCATGGCGACGGGTCTATCCCTTGGAGTGCAAAAGCCGCGCGCCGTGTGCGCGGATGCTACCAAAATCCTATCAAAGATGAACGGAATCAAGCGCGGTATTTCGGACAGGGATGGGGGCGAACCGGCGCGACGGGAGCAGCAGCGCAAGGCATCTGGCGGCGAACCATCCGCCAAAACACCCGTTCCTATGGTAGCACTTGCCGCCGCGTTTGTCGATGCCCCGATTTTGCATTTTTCAAGCGAAGTTGACGAATCACCGGCGCAGCAGTAGACTAAGTGCCCCACGCCGGCAGAGGGCTGAGCTGCCGGGAATGCTTGTGCAGGCTGGTCCGGGCTTGCTATGTTTCCTGTTCCAAAACAGACGAGGGTAAGCCATGAGGGGCAGAAGAATCTTGCGCTGGCTATGGCTAGCTGCGCTCGCAGTCATGGGCATGGCAGAGCCGGCGGTGGCTGCGCCGCGGCTTCAGGTTGCACCCTTCACCGCGGGGCGGCTGATCGAGGAGAGTGCATTACGAGCAGGGCCAGGGATTAATTTTGTGATCGTGGGGCGGCTGCCGGCGGGCCAGACCGTTACCGTGCTTGGCTGCAACCACGATTGCACCTGGTATCATGTGGGAGACAACCGCTGGGCGCCGGCTTTTGCGGTGAAGCCGGCCCTCATGCTGTCCCCACCACCGTCACAGCTGATGC
>DATLZJ010000703.1:0-8778 GCA_035574055.1 Caldilineaceae bacterium | reverse complement strand
TTCCCGCCGAGGGCGTCTGCCGGTGAGAGCAGAAGTGTTCCCACGTGCGGTCGAAGTAGCTCAGGATGCGGTCGGCCAGCGTCTCGGCCCCGGCCAGCGCCCGCACCTCCATGCCGCGCATGTACATCACATGTTCGGTCGGCGGCAGCCCCCGGCCAATCTCCCCCCTGGGCAGCAGATAGTCCACATAATCGCCGCGCGGGTAAACGGCGCCCCGCACCAGCCGGCCTTCGCGGTCACGCGGCCCCTCGCCGGCCAGCTCCACCCCCCAGGCCAGCAATGCAAAGTCATGGCTGTGTGGGTTCAACCCCGACTCGAAGGAGGCGATCAGCGCGCCGCCCTGGTCCAGATAATCCTGAAGCTTGGCCGCCAGCGCATCATCCACCGGGATCGCATCGGGCAGGATCACCACCCGGTAGGGCGACAGGTCCGAGGCTGAATCGAGAATATCAAACTGGTGCGCCCCCTCCTCCAGCATGCGGGTTGCGCCCTTGATGCTCTCCGGCAGATAGCGGGACGAGCCGCCGGTAAATTCTTCCGGCGTCAAGACGCCGATCTCGCTGATGGCCTTCGCCCCCTGGCACCACGGCTCCTTGGCCTCAACCTCGGCGTAGACCTGGCCGATCAGCTCATAGACATGGCGCTCGATTCGCCCGCGCGGCGGCAATTGGTCGCCGATCAGGCACTTGGCCCCCATCGCGATCATGCGGAAGCACTCATACTGGAGCGCAGCCAGGTTCTTGAAGGAATGAAAGTCCCCCCAAGACGTGTGGAACTTGCCGGTATGGGCCATCACGTCCAGCCCTAGTGTGCGCGCATAGCGCATGGCGACGGGAAAGTGCTGGTAGCCCCACCCGCCGCTGGGCAACGATTCCAGTTCCCAATGGGAGTAGGCGTCTTTGACCGCCCGGTGCCGCGGCCCCACATGCCCGGCGTTGAAGAAGATGCTGCACGCCGGGTTAAGCGACCAGACGAACGCGCTCATCTCGCGTTTGAAGTCGTTGAGCGACTCCAGCGCAAAGCGCGCCCGTTGCAGGGCATTGGCCGGGTCCATCCCTGCCGCCCGCATCTTCTCCTGGGTGTAGGGGTCGGCAGAGGGAATAGGCTGCACAATGTCGAAGAAGAAGCCGTCGCAGGGCAGCATCTCCAGCAGTTCGCGCACATGGGCCTTGAGGAAGTCCACATAGGGCGAGTTGACGTTGAGCCAGCGGTAGAAGCCCGCCTCGAAGGGAGGCGTGCCGGCGATCCGCCCATCCTCCTCGACCAGTAGCCATTCGGGATGGGCGCGTGCGGTGTAATGGTCCCATTGAACGGTGGTGTAGATGGGCGCGCGTATCCCCCGCTTGTGACAGGCGTCTATCTGCTCCTTCAGCAGATTGCGGGTCAAGTGGGGGTGGCGGCGCTCCGGGTTGAGCCGGGTATCGTAATAGATCCAGCCGTGGTGGCAGCGGGCAAAGCAGGTGATGGAATTGACATGCGCCCGGACCAGGGTATCGGCAAACTCGTCGGGGTCGAAGTCGGCCCCGATCTCCGGGATGGCCTCGCTGGTGTGAAAGTCCAGGTGAATCTGGCGGTATGGCAGAAAGTCTGTGCGGCTCATAGGTCTGTTTCCAGAGAGGATGGGGTGAATAGCGATGGTTCCGCAGATGAGACGACCACCAACGGCGCGGTGCGCGGTTCATGCACCCAAAAGACCAGCAGCAGCCCGCCGATGGCGGCAATGGTTGTGGATGTAATCAAGAGCGGGGTATAACCGGCCACCGTCGCCAGCCAGCCGCCCAACACCGGCGCCAGGATCAGGATGGGCGCCAGCAGGGTGTTGGTCAGCCCGATGTAGGTCGGGCGGTCCTCCGGCGCGCAGAACTCCAGGATGATGGTCAGGCTGGAGACCATATCGGCGGCGCTGTAGGCGCCCAGGAGGACAAAGGTCAGCCCCAGCCATGCCGCCGACGGCGCCAGCCAGGCATTTAGCCCGGCCAGAGCCAGCAACAGCGCGCCGCCGGCCAGCACCAACTTGTGCCCCCAGCGGTCGGCCAGAAAGCCCCATACCAGGTTCATCACCGCCACGCTCCCCACCAGCAGCGCGGTCAGGGCGCCGATGCCCGCCGCGTCAATGCCGAAGCGTTCCCGGCCATACACAATGAAAAAGCCATTGGCCATTGCGCCCAAGAGCACGGTCATGCGGCTGAGCAAGTAGGCCCGGTAGTTGAGGTTGCGGCGCAGCACCGCGGGCAACTGGCGAAAGTAGACGCGGAGGGGGATGGCCTCTTTGGTGACGACGCTGGGCGGCTCCCGGTTGAGCGCCAGACCCACCCACGAGAGGAAGATAAAGACCGAGGCCAGCCCGAAGAGCAAGGCGTAGTTGGTTGGGTAGGGGTAGCCCGCCAGGATGCGCCCGGCCAGCAGCGCCCCGACCACGCCGAGCAGCGCGCCCAGGCTGTGGCCCAACCCCGACCACAGCCCCCGCCGCCGTACCGGGATCACCTTGGCGATGATGTCCAGCCAGGCAGGGGTGGCTGCCCCCGCGCTAAAGGCCGCGGTGGCCAGGCAAAGATAAAAGAGCACGAGCGTCAAAGCCGGCGCGCGCGCCGCCAGCCCCCAAACGGCCAGAGCGATCAGTAAATAGGGCAACCGCTCGCCCACCAGGCTGACGGTCATGACAAAGGGCTTTTTATAGCGCAACTGCTCCGTATAGCCAGCGGTCAGCAGTTGGGGAAGGTAAAAACCAAAGCCGAAGATGGCCGCCACCAGCCCCACGGCCAGCTTTGAGTCGGTCAGGGTGCTGACCAGCACCGGCATGACCGTCTCGCGCGAGATCAGGCTGAAGCCCAGGGTGATCAAGAGGATGTCCAGCAGGTTGACGGTAAAGTTCCAGGGGGCGTTGGCTTCCGCTTCACGCGCGGCCTGCACGCCCGCATCCACAACCGTATCGGGAACGGAGATCAAGGACGTAGACAGCTTTCTAGCCTTTTAACCCGGTCAAGGCGATGCCGCGCACGAAGAGGCGCTGGCCGAAGAAGAAGACGAGCAGCACAGGCAGCAGAACCAGCACCGCCACGGCCATCATATAGTGGTAGTTGGTGTTGCCGTAGGCGCCGCGGAACATGTTTAGCCCGACAGCCAGCACCTGGCGCTCAGTGGAGCGGATGTAGATTAGCGGGTAGAGGAAGTTATTCCAGTTGCCGATAAAGGCGAAGATGACGACCGTCGCCAAGGCGGGTTTTGCCAGCGGCAGGATAATGCTCCACAGAATGCGCCAGGAGGAGGCGCCGTCTAGCCGCGCCGCTTCGTCCAGCTCGCGCGGGATGCTCATGAAGAACTGGCGCAGTAGGAAGATAAAGAAGGGCCAGCCAAACCAGGGCGGCACCATCAAGGGCCGCCAAGAGTCATTCCACCCAAGACGAGAGAAGAGCACATATTGCGGGATGACGGTGACCTCCGCAGGCAGGAGCATGGTGCAGAGCACCAGCACAAAGAAGAAATCCCGGCCGCGCGCCCGCAGCCGGGCAAAGGCAAAGGCCGCAAGACAGCATGAGACGAGGTTGCCGATGATGTTGTTGGTGGTGATGATCAGGGAGTTCAGCAAAAAGCGATTGAAGGGCAAAAAGTTGTTCCACCCCTCCGAGAAGTTGCTCCACAGGATCGGGTCTGGGATCCACTGGGGCGGAAAGACAAAGATCTGCTTGGGATCTTTGAGCGCGGTCGAGAGCATCCACAACAGCGGGAGGATGAAGAGCGCTGCGCCCGGCAGCACCAGCACATAGACCAGGATGGCGTGTAGGACACGGCGCGTGCCGCGGCGTAGGTACCAGGGCGTACCCTTCAGGGTCCGTAAGGGCGGGCGAGTCTCGGCAGCCAGGGAGCGGTCAACTACTTGGCTCATCGGCAATCGTCTCCTTCCTATCGCGCTGGTCTAGCGCCCTTCGCCTTCATAATATACCCACCGGCGGCTTCCCCAGAGCTGGAGCAAGGTCAACGCCAGGATAATGGCAAAGAGGACCCAGGCCAGCGCCGAGGCGTAGCCCATCTTGAGGTATTGGAAGGCCGCCTGATAGATGTAGTAGACGTAGACAAAGGTGGCGGTGCCCGGCCCCCCTTGGGTCATGACCAGCACGTCGGTCAGGATTTGGAACGAGTTGATGGTGGAGATGACGATGACAAAGAAAAGCACCGGCGAGAGCATCGGCAGGGTGACGTGGCGGAACTCATGCCAGGCATTGGCGCCGTCAATCTTGGCTGCCTCATAGAGCGAGACCGGGATGCCCTGTAGCCCTGCCAGGAGAATGATCATCTTGGCGCCGATCCCCCACAGGCTCTTGAGGATCAGGGCCGGCAGCGCCCAGTCCGTGCTGCCCAGCCACGGCGGGCCTTTAATGCCCACCAGCGAGAGCAGATAGTTAACCAGCCCCACCTGGGGGTTGAACATCCAGATCCAGAGGATCGAAACGGCCACGCCGCTGGCAATGGAGGGCATGTAGTAGACAACGCGCAACACGGTAGTGCCGGGCAGCTTCTGGTTCAGCAACATGGCGACGAAGAGCGCGCCCATCGTCCCCAGGATCACGCTGCCGAAGGTGTAGACAAAGGTGTTGCGGGTGGCGACCCAAAACAACTCATCCTCCAGGAGCAGTTGCCGGAAGTTTTCCAGCCCGACCCACTCCATGGTGGTCAGCCCAGTCCAGTTGGTGAAGCTGAAGAGTAGCGACGCCACCACCGGCCCGCCGGTGAAGAGGATAAAGCCGATCAGCCAAAGGCCGATGAAAAGGTAGAAATCCAGTTCTTCCCGTTGGCGCAGAGTGAGGGGCTTGCGCCAGCGTAGGATGGGTGCGGCCGGTCCGATTGTTTGTTGCATGAGCGCCTCTTTCTTTTGTCTATCGCCGTCTAGCGCGGCGCGCCAGGAGCAATCTCGTAGGTGCGGCATCGGCGCCGCTGGTGGCGTGCACATATATGCCCGCTCCAGGGCGTGCGGTAAGGATACCGCACCTACGAGACTAGCGCGGCGCGCCATAAGCAATCCCGTAGGTGCGGCCTCCTGCCGCACGAGCATGCCTGGTCAAGATGTGCGCTAGGATAGCGCACCTACGATCAGCGGATCGGAAGTGGGCGCCCTGCCGCACGCGCTACGATAGAACGTGTAGTAAGGATAGCGCACCTACGATACCGTTCTCTACAAACGGGCGGTTTAGCCCTGGAGCCGCGCCGCAGCCTCTTCGAGGACCGGCGTGCCCTCCTCGATGATGGCGGCGACGGCCTGCTCGACGGTCATATCGCCCGTCTGGATCAGCTGCGTATTGCGGTTGAAGATGTCCAGGATTTGGCCGCCGGCCAGGGTCTGGTAGGGCCTGCCGGTGACGGCGTAGGTATCCAGCGCCTCCAGGTAATACTCAGCGTTCTCTGGCGCGATGTCCGAGTCCAGCCAGCTTTGGTAGGCGTCCTTGCGGGCAGGGCTGCCGCGGCCCGAGCTGCCCCACATGAACTCCATTCCCTCAACGGAGAGGTACTCGCTGAGATACTCCCAAGACTCGTCCGGATGTTTAGAGTCGCGCGTGATGCCAAAGCCGCTGCCAAAGGAGCCGGTCTTGCGGCCTGCCGGGCCTTCGGGCCAGGGGGCCACGTCCCAGGCAAAGGAGGCGGACTCATGCAGCGTCGGCGTGCCCCAGGAGGCCAAGGCGAACATCGCCGCCTGGCCCGCCACCCACGGGCCAGCCGGGATGGCCTGGGCCTCTGCCGGCAGCGGGGCGACCTTGTGGACATGGATCAGGTCGGCCCACCACTGGAGCGCGGCCATGCTTTCCGGCGAATCCAGCAGAATCTTTGTCTCGCTCTCGTCAATGACCTCGCCGCCCCACGGCCCGACCAGCGCGATCCCCTGCTCGTTGCCGAGGCCCACAACCGTGTTGTAGTACCCGCCATAGCCCCACTGGTTCTCTTGGGTCAAAGCCTGGGCCGCGGTCAGGAAGTCGTCCATCGTCCAGGTATCACTGGGGTACTCCATCCCAGCGGCGTCGAAGAGGTCCTTGTTGTAGCCAAGAATGATCGGGCCATGATCGTAGGGGATCTCGTATTGCAGGTTGTTAAAGCGGTAGAGCCGGAGGGCCTCCTCCCAGATTCCCTCGACATTGAAATCGGCATCTGCCTCGATGTAGTCTTGTACGGGAACGAGGATCCCCTCAAAGTTCCAGGGGAAGGCATAGCGGCCATGCACATAGATGATGTCAGGCAGGGTGCCCGCTGCGGCCCAGGTTGGGACGATCTGGTTGTGGTCTGCCCAGGTGTTGTAGGTGATCTCGAACTTGATGCCGGGGTGTTCAGCCAGGTACCTGTTGTCGAACTCTTCCTGGCGGGGGCGGAAGGCGGCCTCCCAGTGGTGGCCGAAGGTGAGGGTGATGGTTTCCTCAGCCGGGGCGGCTTCACCGCCGGCTGCCGGCGCCGCGCCCGGCGCAGCCGGCGCTACACAGGCGGCCATGACCAGACCGGCGGCCCCAAGACCGGTGGCCTGCAAAAAGCGGCGTCGTGAGAGTTGCTTTGCTTGCATTGGGTCTCCTCCTGATTGAACTCGAACTGGACTCTGTCCGCTATAGAACGCCGGTCAAGACCACCTTCGCCAGAGACAGCAGGGCAGCTCGACCGGACGACGAACAGCATAGTGGCCCACAACGTTCAGCAGTCCTGACAGGGGGTCGCCTATCCCTGGCGATGCGCGGCAGCCTTCAGGCGGGATAGGAGATCCATGCGATAGCCGCCGGTAGAGGCGGCCGGCTGTCGGCGCCGGCAGCGCACGAGACATCGCGCTGGCGCAGTCTTATCAGATCGAGCCAAGATCGCGCGAAAGTCGCGCTAAGATAGAGCCAAGATAGAAGATACAATACGAAGCAACGGGAATGAACCGATCCTGGGTGGACCAGCGCCGCAGGGATACCGAGAGGGCTGGACAACTCTTCCTCCCTATGGTACGATCTGTGGTACCGGTACCACAAGCGATCATACATGGGAGCCAAACCCTTGTCAAGGGAGCTTTCATCGCCCCCCTCTCTACTAGCCGGTCTTATAACCGGTCTCACCGCCAACTGGCCCGTCGCTCCCCATCGCTGGCCGGCTCAGAAAGGATAGACCCATTGAAAATGCGCGGGGTGCTGCTGCCCGGCGGGCGGCAGGTCGAGATTCGAGCGTTCGATGTGCCCAAGCCAGGGCACGGCCAGGTGCTGGTGCAGATGAAAGCCTCCTCCATCTGCGGCAGCGACATTCGCGCCATCTACCGCGAGCATCTAGGCCACGGGCCGGAAGCCTACCAGAACGTCATCGCCGGCCATGAGCCGTGCGGCCAGATCGTCGCCGTCGGCCCCGGCTGTAAGCGTTTTCAGGTGGGCGACCGGGTGATCCTCTACCATATCAGCGGCTGCGGCGTCTGTCACGACTGCCGCGCGGGGTACATGATCAGCTGCACCTCGCCGCTGCGCGCCGCCTATGGCTGGCAGCGGGACGGCGGCCACGCCGACTATTGCCTGGCCGAAGAAAACACGTGCATCGCGCTGCCGGAACCGTTGAGCTATGTGGACGGCGCGCTGGTTGCCTGTGGCTTCGGCACCGTCTATGAGGCGTTGCGCCGGATGGATGTCTCCGGCCGTGACCGGGTTTTGATCACCGGCATGGGGCCGGTGGGTATGGCCGCCGGGCTGGTCGCCAAGGCCCTGGGCGCTCCCCAGGTCATTGGCGTGGACCTCTCCACGGCCCGCCTCGACTTTGCTCAGGAGGCCGGGGCGATTGACCATCCCGTCGTGGCCGGCCCTGGCGCGCTGGAAGCCATTCACGCGCTGACCGGCCAGCAGGGCTGCGAGGCCAGCATAGATTGCTCAGGCTCGCCCGCAGGCCGGCTGCTGGCGCTGCAAGGGACACGGCGCTGGGGGCGTTGCGCGATGGTGGGCGAGGGCAACACCGTCTCCTTCGATGTCAGCCAGACCATCATCCACCCCCAGATCACCATTTACGGCTCTTGGGTGACGAGCCTGGGCCACATGGAGGAACTGGTCGAGCGGCTGGTGGCGTGGAAGCTGCGCCCGGAGCGAATTGTTTCCCACCGCTTTTCGCTCGACCAGGCCGCCGAAGCCTACCGGGTCGCCGACGAGGGCGAGAGCGGCAAAGTGGTGATCGTGTTTGATTAGCCGGTCTTGGATACGCGCCGTTCGATGCCCACCAGCAGACGTATCACCCCAATGACTGCGACCAAGCCTGCGGCCAAACGGCCCACCATCCGCGATGTGGCCGAGCGGGCCGGCGTTGCGCCCATCACCGTCTCGCGCGTGCTCAACAACTCCGGCTATGTTAGCGCCGAGGTGCGGGCGCGGGTCCAGGAGGCCGCCGCCGCGCTCCACTATGTCCCCAACCTGCTGGCTCACTCCTTTCGCTCCGACCGCACCCATACCCTGGCGCTGGTCGTGACCGACATCACCAACCCCTTCTGGACCACCGTCGCGCGCGGGGTGGAAGATGTCGCCAGCCAGCAGGGCTTTCACGTCATCTTCTGCAACACCGACGAGAGCGAAGCCAAACAGGCCAGGTATCTTTCACTCCTGGTCCGTCGCCGGGTGGACGGCGTGCTGTTGGTGCCGGCCAGCAGCAATGGCGATGCGGTGCGGGCGCTCCAGGCTCAGCGGGTCAAGGTCGTTGTGCTCGACCGGCGCATTGACGGCGGCGGTGTGGATGTGGTGCGCGGGGCCTCTACCGATGGCGCCCGGCGGCTCACCGAACACCTGATCCAGTTGGGCCACCGGCGGATCGCCA
>DATLZJ010000702.1:0-2047 GCA_035574055.1 Caldilineaceae bacterium | reverse complement strand
GCGGTTGTCGTGCTGCCGCCGGCGGATTCGCCGATAGCTTTGTTCGCCGCTTTCTTGGCGCTGGGCTTGTCATTCGCGTAGGGTTCGTGCAGGTAGAGCAGGGCAAAGACGACCGCCGGACTCATCGCCAGCGCCATGTAGGGCAGGCCGCCCAGCCCGTAGCTCTGGAGGACAATGCCGGCCACCAGCGGCCCCAAGGCCAACCCGATCTGGCCCAGCACAAAGAAGATGGAGGTGGCCGTGGTGGGGTAGTGGCCGCCGGCCATGGTGGCGTTGATCATGCCCGCAGGATGAAAGGCCCCGCTGCCCAGCGCGGCGATGACCAGGCAGGTCACCAGCGCCGGGTAATTGGGCATGAAAGAGGCCGCAGCGTAAAAGACCACCGTCCACAGGATGCCCAACCCGGTGATCCAGCGCCCGCGCACCTTGTCCACCAAGATGCCGAACAGGGGCTGGGTCAGCGATGCGGCAAAGGTGTAGATCATGGCCGCCAGGCCGATCTGGCTGACCGTTAGCTCAAAGATGCCCGCCACTGCCGTCAAGACCATGGCGACGGATGAGTTCAGGACATCTATCGAAAAATGGCCGTAGGAGGCCGCAAAAAGCCGCTTGCGGTTCATCATATCCCCCAACCGAAGGCATGGCAGGCGCGTCCATCCATTGTAGCACAGGCCGGCCCCGCAGGGAGAAAGATGGGATGCGCAAGAGCTGGCAGGAAAACAGCGCCGCCAGTTTGACAGGGCCGCGCGGCGATGCCACAATGATCATATTATGGAAACTTGCGAGCTAACCCGCCAGGTCAAGGCTGAGGCGCGGCGGCTGGGCTTTGACCATTGCCGCATTGCGCCCGTCGCCCCTGCGCCCCACGGCGATTTCTTCGCCGCTTGGGTGGAGGCCGGGCGTCCGGGCCAAATGGGCTATCTGGCCCGCAACCTGGAGAAGCGCCGAAACCCAGCCTGCCTGGCTGAAGGCGACGCCGGTCCCTTTCGCTCCATCATTGTCCTGGCCGCCAACCATTACCAGTTCACCCTGCCTCCCCACCTGCGTGACGACCCCAGCCGGGGCGTGATCGCCTCCTACGCCTGGGGCGACGACTACCATGAGATCATCCGGCCCCAGCTTTACGCGCTCGACGCCTTTCTGCGCGAGCAGACGGGCCGCGCCACCCAGGGCAAGTGTCTGGTGGACACCGGGCCGGTGCTGGAGCGGGACTGGGCGCAACGCGCCGGGCTGGGCTTCACCGGCAAGAATTGCTGCACCATCCATCCGCAGGATGGAAGCTGGCTGCTGCTAGCAACGGTGCTGGTCCCTGAAACGCTGGTCTATGACCCGATGCCATCTGCGCCTCCGGAGCCGCCGCCGGCGGCGGTGCTGGCCGGGCTGCCGCCGGCCGGCGACTATGGCCGCCGCCCCATTCCAGGGCCGGAAGGGGCGCCTACCTTGATAGGCGCGTGCGGGCGCTGCACCCGCTGTCTCGACGCCTGCCCCACCGGGGCCTTTGTCGGGCCATATCACCTGGACCCGCAACGCTGCATCTCCTATTGGACCATCGAGACGCAAGCGCCCATCCCGCGCGACCTGCGCCCTCACTTCGGCAACCGCATCTTCGGCTGTGACATTTGCCAGGAGGTTTGCCCCTGGAACCGGCGGCTGCCGCCGCGCACCCCCCTCCTGGCCGGTCTTCAGGCCCAGGCGGACCGGGTGGCTCTCCCCCTGTTGGAGGGTTTCGCCCCGGCCACCCCCTACTGGCTGGACCCGGCCGCCTTCGCCCAACGCTTCCGCCGCTCGCCCATCCGCCGGGCCAAACGCCACGGCATGGCGCGCAATGTCTGCGTCGCCCTGGGCAACTGGGCCGACCCGCAGGCAGCGCCCGCCCTGACCCGCGCGCTCCACGACCCGGAGCCGGTCGTGCGCGGCCATGCGGCCTGGGCGCTGGGCTGCATCCTGCGTCGCCATACCCATGCTCCCGCCCGCGCTGCCCTCACCGCTGCCCTGGCCGGCGAGGCCGATGCCGGGGTGGCGGAGGAGATCAGGCTGGCCTTATACC
>DATLZJ010000701.1:0-5112 GCA_035574055.1 Caldilineaceae bacterium | reverse complement strand
CGCCTTCCAGGCCAGGCTGCGCGCGGCTTCTACCCGAATCTTCATCTCGGCCAGCAGAAAGCCGACGCCCTGGAACTGGGCGATGGGCTGGCCGAAGGCGTTGCGCTCGCCGGCATATTTCACCGCTTCCTCCAAAGCGCGGCGGGCGACGCCGGTCGCAGCGGCGGCGACGGGCGGGCGGCTGCGGTCGAAGACGCGCATGGCGATCATAAAGCCCTCCCCCTCTTGGCCGATGCGGTTTTCGACCGGCACCTCCACATTTTCAAAGAAGACCATACAGGTCTGGGCGGCGTGCTGCCCCATCTTTTCCAGTGGGTTGCTGGTGCTGACTCCCGGCGCCTCGCGCTCAACGAGAAAGCAGCTCATCCCCTTATGGCCGTCGTCGGGGCTGGTCTTGGCGAAGACGGTGAAGTAGCTGGCAACCGGCCCATCGGTGATCCAGGTCTTGGCGCCGTTGAGGATGTACCGGTCGCCCTTGCGCGTGGCGGTTGTCTTGATCCCGGCCACATCCGAGCCGGCGTCCGGTTCGGTCATGCAATAGGCCATGATCTTACCTTCGCCGGTGAGCTTGGGCAGCACCCTGGACTTCTGCTCCTCCGTGCCGGCGAGGAGCAGGGGAATGACGGCAAGCTGGTTGAGCATCAGCGCTGTCTGGATGCCGGAACAGCCATAGGCCAACTCCTCACCGACGATGCACTCCTCCAGCACGCTGGCGCCCACGCCGCCATAGGCTTCGGGGATGTTCAGGTTCACCAGCCCGACCTGGCGGGCCTTGTGGAAAATGTCCCAGGGCCACTCGCCGCTGCGGTCGTAATGCTCGGCGCGCGGGATGATCTCTTTGCGGGCAAAGTCGCGCGCCAGATTCTGAAGCATCAGTTGATCGTCCGACAGATCAAACTGTACGCCCGATGGGGGCGCGTCCGTCATCGCCAGCATAGTCCCATCCTTTTCAAGTCATGAATTCGCGGCCGGGGAGCGTCTTTGCCGTCGCTGCCTGGGCGAACCGCGGTCTGCCGGCCCCAACGGCGCCTACCATTCAAAATTGGACGGATTCTGGTGTTGTTGCAAGAGAGTTTATAATGCGGTCGTTCGGGCCGAGTCGCTTGTAGATTCCTTAGCAGACCTGGAGGGAGGGGCGTTCATGCCCAAGTCATCGCACCTCTATCGGGAAATCCATGAGCAGCCCAAGGTGCTACGCACGCTACTGGACCTGGAGCAGCCGACCATCCGCCAGTTGGTCAACACCATTCGCCAGCGCCAGATTGACTATGTGCTGATCGCAGCGCGCGGCACCAGCGACAATGCCGGGCGCTATGCCAATTACCTCTTCGGCGCGCTCAACGGTCTGCCGGTCGCCCTGGCCGCGCCCAGCCTCTATACCATCTATAAGCGCCCGCCTCGCCTGCAAAATGCGCTGGTGCTGGGTATCAGCCAGAGCGGCAAAAGCCCGGACATCGTGAGCGTGCTGGCCGACGCTCACCGCCAGGGCGCACTGACCGCCGCCATCACCAACGCGGCCGATTCGGAGCTGGCCGCCCAAGCCGATTTTGTAATTCAGCTTCATGCCGGCGAGGAGCGCTCCATTGCCGCGACCAAGAGCTATACGGCGGAGCTGATGGCGACTGCGCTCCTGGCCGCTAATTTGGCCGACGACCCGCAACTGCTGACCACGCTGGCCGAGGTGCCCGATGCCGTGGCGCGGGTGCTGGAGGTGGAGGAGCAGGTCGCCGCCATTGCCGAGCGTTACCGGTACATGCAGGCGTGTGTCGTGATCGGGCGGGGGTATAACTATGCCAGCGCCTTTGAGCTGGCGCTCAAGCTCAAAGAGCTGACCTATACCATCGCCGAGCCGTACAGCAGCGCCGATTTCCTGCATGGGCCTCTGGCGCTGATCGAAAACGGCTTCCCAGCCTTTGTGATCGCGCCCGGCGGCATCATGCTGCCGGAAATGCAAGAGTTTATTGGGGTGCTGCGCAAACGGGAGGCCGAACCGGTGGTGATCAGCGACGACGCCGCGGCGCTTCGCCTTGGCCGTATTCAGATTCCCTTGTTGGCGTCGGTGGCCGAATGGGTCTCGCCGATCACAGCCATTGTGCCGGGCCAACTCTTTGCGCTCTATCTGGCCCACGCCCGCGACTATGACCCAGACCACCCGCGCGGCCTGCGCAAAGTGACGGAGACGCGTTAGCGGCGCGCGCCACAGCAATCAGGCCGCGAGCTGAACTACCCGCGCGTTGGTGAGCTTGACCAAATCCTTTACGGCGAGCTGGACATTGGCGCCGCGCTGGCCGGCGCTGATGGCGATGGTCTCATAGGCCAACGCTTGGGCGGAGATGAAGGTCTGGAACCCTTTGTTGATCAGGGCCAGCGGGCTGATGCCGCCGGTTTGCAGGCCGGTCAAGGCTTCGGCCTGGGCATGGGTCGCCATTTTGACCTTTTTCAGGCCAGTGGCCTTGGCCAACGCCTTCAGGTCCAATGTGTCCGGCCCTGGGATGACCACCAGCAGCGGCTTGCGATTCGGCTCGTCGGGGAGCGCCACTAGGGTCTTGAAGACTTGTTGCGGCGGCAGCCCGATGGCCGAGGCAACCTCGACCGCCGAGTGGACGCCGGCATCGTAGTCGTAGGTGTGGACACGGTAGGGGACGCGCTTGCTGTCTAAGAAGCGGGTCACGTTGTTCTTGAACTCCATGATCGGCGCCAACGAGTTTATGCAGAGCTTTTTCCCTGATGAGCTACTGGCTCTGGTCAACGAGCAGCGGGAGCTTGTGGCCGGTGCGCTCTTGGCGGCGGTGCTGATCGGCCTGTGGGTGACAGGCCGGCTCCGTAAGCGGCGGCGCACTCACGTCATACTGGCCGCGCTCCAGGGGAGCACGCGCGGGCGAGTTGTCCCCTTCCGCGGGCCGAGCGCCTGGGGATTTACCGCCACCGTCACGCCTGCCCCCGAACCCTTTCGGGAGTTTAGCGTAAGCTACCGGCCCATGTCTATTTTCGACCCGGCGGATTTGGCGCGGCGATTGGCAGGCAGGCCGCCGGGGTTGCTGCATATCTGGGCGCTCTTGCCGGAGCCGCCTTCGGCAGAGATTATCTGGATCCGGGGGCAGGCGCCGGCCCGCGCGGTGGGTAGGGAGCCGGGCCGCGGGCTATGGATTCATCACCGTCTGGACATCCGCGCAACCGAGTATGCTACACGGGGCGCCAATACCGCTGCGCTCTGCCATGTCTTTCTGGATATGCAGGCGCGTTTCGGGCCGCTGTTGCAGCGGGTGATCATCCAGCGGGAGGGCGCCCCCCAGGTGGAGGTCGTGCTGGCGACCGCCGCGCTCGACACGCGCGATATTCCGGCCCTGTTGACGACGCTGCGGGCGGCTGGGCGGGCGGCGCTGCTCCGTTGACCCGCCGTGTTCTCTCCCATAAACTCCCATAAAATCGTGAACACCGCTTCTGTTCACACGGTCAGACGGTAGATCGTAGGTGCGGTATTCTACCGCACGGCTGGATGGCGTCGCGTCTTCCCGCGCGCACGAAAAGCGGTGCGCCGCCGGCGCGCTTTTTTTGTTCCGGTTAGTGTCCACGAGACAAGGCCGTTAGGCGAGATTCCTGCGTATTGAGCCGGCGACTGTGTACACGACGGCTGCACCCAGCAGAGAGCAGAGAGGCCGCTCAGGCAACGAGCCGGCGGCCTCCTGCTTCATCTGCCGCGAAGGTTCGCGAGGGACCTTGCCGGGGACGCAGGCCAGGCGCGTCCGGGCGAGGCCGCGCCAGCGCGTGCGGTAGGATACCGCACCTACGGGGAGGCTGCGCCCTTCCGTTCACGAGAATATGACACTTTTCACGCCGCACAGGGAGCCGGAATGCCAGTTGGCGCGTTGGCGCGCTTGCGGGTATAATCTGCCCACCACATTGGGGGCACATCCGGCTCCCATCCACGGTTTGCCATCTGGAGAAGGGCAACTGCGCTTTCTCCGCTACGATCCGCACTCCATGCTTTGCACTGAAATTCGACGCGGCGCCTACTATGATTCGGTCGTGCTGATGCAGCTTCAGCGCGCGCTGGCCCGGCTGCCCGGTGTGGTGGACGCCGGCGTGGTAATGGGCGCAGCGGCCAACAAGGAGCTGCTGGCGCAGAGCAACCTGCTGACGCCGGAAGCGGCGGCGGCTGGCCCAGACGATCTGATCCTGGTGGTACAGGGCAAGGATGAGGCCGCGGCCCAAGCGGCGCTGGCGCAAGTGGACGGTTTGCTGGCGCGGCGCAGCGGCGGCGCCGGCGATGGCGCCGGCTACCGGCCCAAGACCCTGGCTGCCGCAGCCGCGCAAGCGCCCGACGCCAACTGGGTGCTCATCTCGACGCCGGGGCGCTACGCCGCCGCGGTCGCGCAGGAGGCGCTGGCGCTAGGGCGGCATGTCTTCCTCTATAGCGACAATGTGCCGCTGGCGGAGGAAGTGCAGCTCAAACGGACGGCGGCGGAGAAGGGGTTGCTGGTGATGGGGCCGGATTGCGGCACGGCGATTGTGAATGGCGTCGGCTTGGGCTTTGCCAACCGGGTACGCCGTGGCCCCATTGGCCTGGTCGGCGCGTCGGGAACAGGCGTACAGCAGATCACGGCGCGCATCCACCAGCTCGGCTCCGGCATCACCCATGCCCTGGGTACCGGCGGCCGCGATCTCAGCGCAGCGGTCGGCGGGGTGACGGCGCGCCAGGCGCTCGACCTGCTCCTGCGCGACCCGGCGACGCGGGTGGTGACGCTGGTCTCCAAACCGCCGGCGCCAGAAGTCGCGGCGGCGGTGTTGTCGTTGGCCCAGCGCGGCGAGAAGCCGGTGGTGATCCAGCTTGTGGGCGAGCGCCCGCGGCGAACGCAGGATGGCAATCTCCATTTTGCCGCTACCCTGGACGAGGCCGCCGAGCTGGCGGTTCGCCTCGTCGCACAGCCTCGCGCTGCCGAGCCGGAGCCGTTTGGGCCAGGGCCGTTGCCCTTTGCGCCCGGCCAGCGCTATGTGCGCGGTCTCTATTCAGGCGGGACGCTGGCCTATGAGGCGCAGATGATCCTCCAGGACGATGTGCGGGCGCTTTATGCCAATGCGCCGCTGGCGGGTGTGCAACCGCTGGCGCAGGCG
>DATLZJ010000700.1:0-5371 GCA_035574055.1 Caldilineaceae bacterium | reverse complement strand
TTGTAGTGGAACTTGGCGGCGCGCAGCTCGCGGCCATCGCGCGTGCGCACCAGCAGATAGCCCGGCCACTCTCCGGCCCGGTAGCGTAGCTCGCTGACCTCATCCATGCTGTGAACGCCGTTGGCGCGCAAAAAGCTCTCGATGGCCGCGCCGTAGAGATTGGTGCCCACATAAGGCCCCAGCACATAGCGCACCTTGCACGCCCCAGGGTGCCCCAGTTGTTGGAGCCGGCGCAGCGCCGCTACCTGGTCGGGCAGCCCCACATAGGCCAGCACGCCGTCGAAGGCCGCCATCTGATCAAGCAGCGCATTGACCGGCACCGGCGCATAGACGCTCTGGCTGGCGGCGCGGATCTCATCAGGCGTGGCGGCAAGGACGGGCGACGCCTGACAGGGATGGGGTATCCCCTGGCGGACAACCACCGCGCCGTCAATCCGCCCCTGTTCCAACAGGTAGAGCAGCGTGCGGGTGATGACGCCGCCCGATGCGCCCGCCCGGCGGATGGCTGGGTCGGCGGCATAGCCGAGATAGCAGCGACGCACATGGCCCGCCAGCCAGCTCGGCGGCGGCCCGCCAAAGAGGGAGTCGTTGAGGTCGGGGTAGTTCAGCCCTTTGCCCGGACAGGCGAGATAGGCTTCAGGCGGCAGCGTCACGGGGCGCAGTTCTTCCGGCAAGGTGGGCGCCGGCAGCGGCCCCTGCGCGCTGGGCTGCATGGTCAGCGCGCCGCCCGACAGCCCCACACATAGCCCACAGTGGGTGCAAAGGCCGGGACGGATCACCTCCGCCTGGAGGCGCTGCCAGACCTCATGCCCGGCGGCTTCCTGGCCCGGCGCGGCGGCGCGCGGCGGCGATAAGGCGAGCGTCATCGCTCCTCCCGCTGGAGAATGTCATCCCGCGGCTCATCCACCCATCCAGGTTCTTCCCACTCGCCCTCTGCCCAATCGTCCCGGCGCACGCGGCCATGGCGCTCCACCCAGGTAGGCGTGCGCCGGTTGATCAACTCGGCCAGCAGCCCGATGCCCGCTACCTGAATGGCGGCCATGACCATGACCAGCGTGCTGACATCAGCCAGCCGCTCAAAGATGACGGTGCTGAGGACGCCCCAGGCGATAGCCAGCGCCAGGATGATGCCGCTGGCCGAGAGAAAAATCTTCAGCGGCGCAAAATAGAGGCCGATGCGCAGGATCAGATGGACAAAGTTGAGCGTATCGCGGATGGGCCGGATCTTGGAGCGCCCCACGCGCGGGTGGTAGTCAATCGGCAGATAGTCCACCACAAAGCCGTGGGCCAACATGCCCAGGGTGATGGTCGTGGTGAAGGAGAAGCCGTCCGGCAGGATCGGCAGAAAGCCCTGGACGGCCTCACGGCGGAAGACCCGCAGCCCGGAGTTGAGGTCGGGGATGCGCTCACCGGCGATCCAGTTGGCAAGCCGGCCAATCGCCCACTTGGCCGGCCGGCGCTGCCAGGGGATCGCCACACTTGTGCCCGTGCGTGCGCCTACCACCATGTCACAGTCGCCCGCGACCAAGTGAGCAACCAGCGCGGGGAGCAGTTCATTGGGATAGGTGCCGTCGGCGTCGGTGATGGCAACCAGCGGGTAACGCGCCCGCCGTAGGCCGCTCTTGAGGGCCGCGCCGTAGCCCCGGTTAGAGCGATGGCGCACGACCTGCACCCCCGTTGCCCGGCGCGCCGTCGCGGCGGTTCCGTCGGTCGAGCCGTCATCCACTACCCAAATCTCATAGGGCCGGCCCGCCCCTGCCAGCGTCGCCTGCAGCCGGGCCAGCACCGGGCCGATGGCCGTCTCCTCGTTATAGGCCGGTACAATGACGCTGACGCCGGCGGGCGCGCCGGCTACCGGGTCATGCGCCGTATCCAGGAGGCTTTGCCCTCCCTCCAGTAACTTCACTGTACCTCCACTGTGCCCAGCGTCACCTGGCCCTGGTCCGGCTCGCCCGGCGCGGCCGTCACCGGCAGCCGCGCCATGCTCGCTTCGTCATACATTCCCATCTGTACCGAATAGAGACCGGGGGATAGGTCTGCGGGAACGGTCAGGCTGTAGGTCTCTTTGAGGGTGTGGCCCGGCAGCCAGAGCCGGGTCGGGATCATTCCGCTGGCGGGGTAGTGGCCGGGCATCTCGACGCCGCTCGCCAGATAGCGGGGGTTGAGGTGAATGTCCTCGACCTGGTACGCCTCGCGCAGCTCGAAGGGATAATGATCAAACGCGGCCGCCTGGTTGCCCTGGGCGTCGAGCAGATGCACGAAAATCTTGTAATCGGCGTCCGGTGGGCGCAGCGCCTCCCAGTAGCTTGCCAGGTAAACGAGCCGGCCCCGTTGCCACGGCCCTGGCGTGATCCACCAGCCGCGCAGCCGGAACTGGTCGCCCAGCAGTAGATTGGCGGGCTGGGGCGCGGGCTGGCCGGTATGCATGGGGACGGCGAAGACCTCCATCAAATGGTCCGGCTCCAGGGGGCTGCGCACATCCAGCTTAAGACTATAGTGATCGGCCGCGCCCTGGCGCAGCGCGGGAACCAGCCGGTCAAAGGTCTCGGCCCAGACCAGCACCGGGCAATCGTGGGCCGCAGCGTCGCGCAGGATAGCCTCTGCCGGGAGCAGACCGCTGAAGAGCCGCGCCGTAGAGATGAGCGAGAGGTAGGGGGTCGAAAGCCGCCCGGCCAGGAAGTGCAGCCGGTTCTCTTTCGAGATAATACAATCGTCGGGCGTGGTCGCCTGGCGCACATAATCAATCACCGCCTGGCGCGCTGGGTGGCGCTCGACAAAATGCTCGACCGGCAGCAGCGGCAAAGGCAGCGCCACGGCCCAGACCAGCGCCGTCGCGGCCAGCCCCGCGGCCAGCGGGCCGCGGCCCGGTCGCTGCATCAGCAGCCGGACGCTGTAGCCCAGCCCGATGCCGGCGAGGGCGGCCAGCGCCGGCAGCACGGTCACGGTATGGCGCGGGCGCACCGGGTCATGGCTGGCGAGAAAGAGCAGCGCCAACACCAGCCAGGCCGCCCAACTCCAGCCCTGGGCAAGCCGCAGGCGAATCAGCGTCACCAGGCCCATGAGCGCGCCCAGCGCCAGCGGCAGATAGGGGAGCAGGTCAACCGGGTCCACCGCTTCGGCGATGTTTACCTCGCCGGCGTCGGTTTCAATCGCCTCACGCAGCTCGAAACGCGAGGCGATGACCTGTTCCAGATACGCGTTGCGGTCCACGACCAGCAGGAAGAAGCCCACGACCATCACCGCGCCGGCCAGCCAGAGCGCGCCCTGGATCAGCAGCCGTTGCCAGCTTGCCCAGCGCCGCAACGACCCGCCGCGCTCGTTTAGCTCGATCAGCAACAGGGATAGCCCAATTACGCCGGGGCCATAGGGGACGAAAATCTTGAAGGCGATGCTCAACCCAAAACAGGCGCCCGACGCCAGGACCCAACCCCAATGGGGCCGGGTGCGAAACAGCTCCACGGCAGCCGCCGACAACAGCGCAAAGGCCAGCGCTCCGGCCTCCAGATTGATCGAGGTCGAGACGGCGAAATAATGGGGGTTGAAGGAATAGAAAACTGCGGCGAGCGTTGCGGCCAGGGTTGCGCCGGCTGCGCCCAGGCCCGCGCTCTGGCGGCGCACCACCCAGAAGAGCGCCGCGATGCCCACCAGCCCATAGAGCACCAACAGCGTGCGCACTGCCGGCGTCGCGCCCCACAGCGCCGCGCTCGCCTTCATGGTCAACAGGGCAAAGGGCGCGATGACCGAATAGATCTCCCGGTAGGGCGCATACCCCTGGTTGGCGAGCATCCCGATCATTAGGTTGTGGGTCTCGTCGTAGCTCAGGGGATTGATGGCGACGTACCAGATGCGGGCCGCCAGCGAGAGCAACAGCACCCAGACCAGGCTGAAGCGGGCAAAGGCCGCGCCCAGGCCGGCAAGCCGGACGGAATGGGCGCCCTGCTCGAATGGAATGGATCGTCTCATGGCGCGCAGCCCTCAAGTATTCCCAACGGGCGCATCCCGAACCTACACATCCGCCGGCGGCTCCGGCCATCCGTCAAGCGGTTGCACTTAACCGGCGCTTCTGCCGCCGGCGCCCTTGCTCGTCTGGCCGGTCTGCCCGCCCGCCTCTGGACCTTTGCCTGCATAGATGTCCGGGTCGCGACCGTAGAGCAAGGTCGCCTCCAGCAAACGCCCGACCAAATGCTCATTGATCTGCTCCGGGCGGAAGCGCCAGGCCCAATTGCCCTCGGCGCGGCCGGGCAAGTTCATGCGCGCTTCCGTGCCCAGGTCCAGCAGGTCTTGCAGCGGAACGACGGCATAGGCCGCCACACTGCGGAAGGCAGCGTCAATAAAGGTCCACGCCGGGTCGTGGCCGTCGGTGCGAAAGTAACGCCGGAAAAAGTCACGTTCGTGGTCGTTGGCGCTGTGCTCATACCAGCCGCGTGAGGTGTCATTGTCGTGGGTGCCCGAATAGACGACGAAATTGGGGCGATAGTTGTGGGGCAGGAACTTATCGCTGGCGTCGGTGCTAAAGGCGAACTGCAAAATCTTCATGCCGGGCAGGTTGAACCGGTTGCGCAGCTCGATCACATCGGGGGTGATCTCGCCCAGGTCTTCGGCAATGATGGGCAGGCTCCCCATCTCCTGCAAGATAGTCTCGAAGAAGTGCGCGCCCGGCCCCTCGACCCATTGCCCGTTGATGGCCGTTTCTTCGCCTGCCGGAATTTCCCAATAGCCGGCAAAGCCGCGGAAATGGTCAACGCGCACAATGTCGTAGAGGCGCAACACGGCGCGGATACGGCGCTTCCACCAGGCGTAGCCATTCTTCCGCATGACATCCCAGCGATAGAGCGGGTTGCCCCAAAGCTGGCCGGTGGCGCTGAAATAGTCCGGCGGCACCCCAGCCACAACGGTCGGCTGGTACTCGCCGTCCAGATAAAACTCGCCGGGGTTGGTCCACGTGTCGCTGCTGTCCATGGCGACAAAGATGGGAATGTCGCCGATCACACGGATTTGAGCGGCGTTGGCATAGGCTTTCAGGCGTTGCCACTGGCGGTAAAAGAGCCATTGGTTGAACTTGTGGTTATGCACGGCGGGCGCCAGCTCCCGTTGCGCCTGGGCCAGCGCCTCCGGCTGGCGGCTGCGCAGCGGCATCTCCCACTGGTTCCAGGGAGCGCCGCCGTGGGCATCCTTGAGGGCCATAAAGAGCGCAAAGTCGTCCAGCCAGTCTGCTTCGGCGGCGCAGAAGGCGGCGAACTCCTTCTGATGCTCCGGCGCGCCCTGCTCGCGGAAGGCAGCGGCGGCATTGTGTAGAACCGGCAGTTTCCAGGCGTAGATGGCGCCGTAGTCCACCCGCTCGGCGGGAAAGTGGGGCGCATTGTCCAACACG
>DATLZJ010000699.1:0-14977 GCA_035574055.1 Caldilineaceae bacterium | reverse complement strand
TCATGACGCCCGCCTCATAGGGCTGGTTGCTGGCGATTTTCATGGATGACTCATTGCGTCCAAAGTTGGAGCCAGGGCCAACGACCAACTCGCGGTCGAAGGTCACGTTTTTGGCCTGGTAGAAGCCGTCATCCGCAGCATACGCGCCCCAACCGTCGAAATAGCTCGTCCAGGTTTCACCTTCCCAAGTTGTGCGAGCATTGAAATCGTTACAGATGCGCTCTTCCGGCTCAAAGAGCGTGATACCGGAGGCGACCTCTGTGACAGTCGGGAGGACGCCAGGTTTGCCGGCGGCGCCCTGTTGCGCCGCGGCTTGGGCTGCCGCGAGGTTGTGCGGGCGCAGGTCTGCAGCGCCTGGATCAACAAGGTCGCTATGCGGGATGGGCGCCGGGTCCCTGCGCGGGGCCAGGACCGGCTTGAAGGTCAAGATGGGCGGGCCTGCCGGCACGGCTGCAGGCTTACCGCCCGCCAGCGGCGGAGTCGGGCCACCGGCCAGCGCGGGCGAAGCCAACTGCGATAGGAGAATGAGGCCAAAGGATAAGATCATTCCGGCGCGGCGGACAAACGGGTAACCCCGATCCATACTGCCCCCTTTCAGTTGGTTCGCGCCAACACTCCTGTTGGATTTGTGACTTGGATGCACTGTTAGGCTGAACGCTGCAACGAACGTAAGTATAGCCAACTGGTGGTATTTGACAAGACGCCTTCCGATGGCAAGCTGGGGCAGCTTGGTTTTGGCCTGACAATACGTGCATTTGATGCCGTGGTGTGGCTGGCGAGTCGTACAGCGGCTAAGTTTATAAGGCTGCCTCCTTGATGCGCAATCTACATCCGTATAGAGTTGTCTACCTCTTCGGCAGCGTCTGTCTGGTAACCCTCTGATAATGGTTATAAAATTGACAGCTAAGAATGGATTGACAGCGCGCCATTCTGCGATTATGCTTGGCAAAGGCATCGTCTTTATGCTTTTGCACGTTTGCACATCCCTTGTGCATCCCCCTAGCGTGCAAGACGGATCGCCGCTCATGGCTCGTTGTCCGCTGTCTCGGATCACAAGCGACCTATCCCCCACCTGGCAGCCTACTTGACAGCTTCGGACCAAGACATATCGTTGGTGACTCGGTTGCAGATTTTGGCTCTGATGCATTCCGCCTCGCAGGCTGTGAACTGTCCTGCGTGATGGCGAAAAGTTTAGTGCTCGCCGGCCCGAACGTGTCTCTCGACCACAACAGCATACCGCACCATCCTGCTACTTTTTGTCCGGCAGCAAGGACGGTCAGGCAACCGCTACGCAATCTACATTGAACATCGCGGTTCATTGGCCGTTGTGCTGTTGTCGGGAATTCCTCTCTGTGAGCAGGAGAGACGATGCCTGCACAGACATCGCGAGTATCCCCCAGGGGGTTGCTGCTACACCAGGTCGAGAGCCAGCCGCTGGCAGCCGGCGACATAGGCGTTGGCTACGGCCCGGCGCCACATATCGCATGGCCCCTGGTGGAAACAGGTGACATCATGACGACAACGATCTTTCTGGCGGATGACCATGCAGTGTTTCGAGAGGCTCTGAGCATGTTGCTAGAGACGCAACCCGGCTTCAGAGTCATTGGCAGTACGGGGGACGGATGGACGGCTGTCCGCGAGGTATGTACGTACACACCCGATGTTGCCATCCTGGATATTGCCATGCCTGGTCTCAGCGGCATTGACGTGGCCCGGGAACTGGCAAAGCTTGGCTCGCCAACGCGCATCATTATTCTGAGCATGCATCCTGCCGTTCATTTTGTGATCCAGGCGTTGCAGGCGGGCGTCTGTGGTTATGTGGTCAAAACCTCGGTTGGCAGTGAGATACTCAAAGCGATCCAGGCAGTGGCAGGCGGCCAACACTACCTAAGCCCAGAACTCCTGGAAGCGACACAGTATACGCCGGTCGAGGAGCGCAAGCCCGACCCGCCAAAGTCCCCCCTATCCCAGCTTAGCGCGCGCGAACGCGAGGTGCTCCAATTGGTTGTGGAGGGCTATTCCAGCACGCAGATCGCCAAAATGCTGTCCCTGTCTGTCAGTACAGTGGACACCTACCGCAGCCGGATTATGCGCAAGCTCGGAATCAAGGACCTGCCCAACCTTGTGAAATTTGCCATTCAACACGGCCTCATCCGGTTGGATTAGCCGGCGGTCAGGAGCGTAAAAACATCCGGGGCCATCCAAGAGATCTAGATTTCACTACACAGGTTATCAAGACCACACGACAGACAAGTTGCGTAGCGTATGTTAGATTGGAGTCATGCATACCTGGCGATCAATGCTTGGATTGAGTGATTTTCGGAGCGTTGACAACTGTGTCAGCCTGGTGCAGTTGTCTTGTCCCTTGTGAGGATCACACTCGCACATCTCCATTTTTGGTTCATTGCGATCACACCCCTCGCGCAGTGACCTTTGTGAGCTACTGACCATGAGCATGTACTGGAATACTCCAAACGGCGGCCTATGCAAGCGCGAAGGCCGGTTCCGAGCCGTGGCTACGCGGCTTTGCGGACTCTACGCACTGCTGATCGCGGCCATGGTAACCTGGGGCGCCCTGTTCATTTGGTCGGGTGAAGCCAATGCCGGCCAACATTTAAGCGAGGCTGCCCAGGAGACGCCCGCCGGAACATCCAGCTCGCCAACAGTGCTCGTCGACGCCAGCGCCGTAGTCACGGATGGCGTCATTGTCTACACCATTGATGCTGCGAATGTGACAGGACAATCGGTGTGGGACTTGAACATCACCTTGCCGATCCCCGAAGGGGCTACATTCCTCTCTGCGGAGGTCACCGCGCCGCTTGTCGCAGAGTATTACGATTCCTCCATCACCTTTTACGCAGCCGAGCTAAAGGGTAAGGCAGTGACCGGTCCACAGCGAGTGCGCGTGGCCTTGGCCGATCATGCTCCCATGAGCGACGGCACCGCCTTGGTGTCCACCCAGGTTGAGGCAAGCTGGAAGTCTATTGGGGCAGTGCTGCATCAAAGCACCTGGTTTCTGGCAAGCGCAGCGACCAGCGCCATCATCCTGCCTGCCGATATCAGCCAGCAGTTGGTGGCTGATATGCCGGGTGACGTCCCGTTGCCCAGCTTTGATTTGACCGGCGCCGCGGTACGGCAAGAGGGTTCTCTGATCAGGGTGGATCTGTATGTTGCCGGTCCCCTTGGGCCGGTCGGCGAGCCGAATAGGTATACTGTTTTCTTTGACGTTGACTGCAATCGAGCGACCGGCAGAGCGCAGGGTGAGCTGGGGGTAGACTACCAGGTTTTCTACCGGCATGATCGGGGCCGGGCCGAGATCAGTAGTTGGTCCGTAGCTGAAGACGCCGACGGTAAATGGCTTGCCGGCGGCTCGATGGGGGTCAGTAACCCGGCGGACAGCCAGGTAATCACCCTGTGGATTCCGTGGGCGGCGCTGGAGCATCGTGAGCGCTTCTGTTGGTCTGCCCAAAGCGAGCATCTGGCCGGGCCGGATGCGCCTAAGTTGCCAAAGGATCGGGTTCCAAATAACGACAATCTGGAGGCGACCTTCACGCAGTTTGCCCGTTGGGATGATGTCGCCGAGATTTCACTGAGGCGGCTGATTTCCGACACCACAGCGCCCATCACCGCCGGTTCGCCGGATCGCGAGCCGGCGGGGCTGCTGCTCTCGCCCGCGCCGCCTTCCGTGCAAGAACTGTCTGGCAAGCTGGCCGTCTCTCTGGTCAATGACCAAGGTCTCTATGATGTACATATCTACTCGCTGCCCGATGGCGGGCGGCTGGCTGAGATTCCCAACGCTCACCAGCCTGAGTTTCGCTTCGATGGAGCTAACCTGCTGTTCACACAGGGAGAGATGGGCGCGGCAACGGTGTACCAGTACGATTTAGCCAGTGAGAGCGCGACGCCGCTGGTGAATGTAGAGCCAAGCTCCCATCCTTCTTACAATCCGCTGGGGACGCTGATTGTTTATGAAGAGCCGCGGATGGCAGTTGGGTCGTCCGTCGCCGTTTCGATGACGGATCTAAGCCAGGCGCCCGCCATCGTCCTGGGGTGTGGTCTGCCGGCAGACATGCAAGCGATGCTGAACGATTGTGGCGGTTTCTCGGAGCCGAGCGCCCTCATCCCATTGGAGCCATTCGGCGCGATCCGGGGTACCCATCCCCTTTGGACCGATACCAATAAGATCATCTACCGGGGATGCCACACCTGGGGAGGGGCTGATGTCTGCGGAATTTATATGCTGCCGGCGGCATCGTTCACCGGCAGCAGCCAACGGTTCTTTCCGGAGCGGTTGACGCGCCAAGCGCGGGGAGTGCCGGGAGATACGGTTGGCAATCTGGCGGTGATGATGTTAGAGCAGGAGGGTGACTGGGAGGTGTATGCCTCCAGTCTGGACGGGCGCTGGGTTATCAATCTGTCGCGAGACCCTGATGCGATGGACGGATTACCCGCGATTTCGCCCGACGGCACCTGGGCGGCGTTTGTCTCGAATCGCGGCGGTGAATGGGCGGTTTGGGCCGCACCGATTAACGGCGTTTCGGTACAAAAGCTGTTTGCGTTGCCCGCCAGCGCCGGTTGGGATGCCAACGGCCAGGAGTGGCTGCATGAGCGGATGTCCTGGGGCCCTTGATGATCAGATCGCCCGGCTGCCAATCACATGGTTACAAATCACACGCTTGCCGCAGCGGCCATGAACGCCGCCGTAGTCACTCATCTAGCGAATACAACAGGGTCCACCATTCGACAAAGCGATGAGGATCTTGCACATCACCCCGGCATTTCAACATCCACTGGTGAGCAGCTCTCACCGTCACTACCACCTGATCAGGGAGCTGTCCCAACGCCACTCGATCACATGGCTGACCCTGCAACGTGCTGCCATCGCCAATAACGTACTGCAAGAGATGGCATCGTATACGGAGCACATCATCGCCGTTCCGGTCAATGGCGCCATTGCTCCTTATCTACCTTCCGTCCTGCAGCGACTGCCGGGCGCTGGCGGCAAGATCGGGCAGCAGTTGGCGGTTCAGGCGGCTGTCGCCAAGATGCGGGAGCAGTTCCTCCACCTGATGAAGTCAAGCGCCTTCGATGTGGTGCTGTTCCACGGGCGCGACTGCGCAGCACTGATTGATGACTTGCGCGGGCTGCCGGTTGTTGTGGATTTCTCCGACGTAGCCTCGCTGCGCATACGCAGCAAATTGCGATATGTAAGTCCTACCCGGGCGTTGCTGCTCGCCATGCGCTACCTACAGGTGCGCAATATCGAGCGGAGACTGGCGCGGAGCACACCCCATCTTGCCTTTATGTCGCTGCAAGACCGCGAGGCCGTTCTGGGGCCAAGCGCCAGGGCTGATGTCATCCCCAATGGTATTGACCTCTCCTATTGGTCCCGCCGCTCTTGGAATCCGCGGCGGAATTCCCTCATTTTCATCGGGAATATGAATCGCCGGTCAGATGCCGATGCGGCGGTGCGGCTGATCGATCACATTTTGCCTCGCCTGCGGCCCCAGGTCCCTGATCTGGAGCTGGTTCTCGCCGGCCGGGAGCCGGCGCCGGAATTGCTGAGGCGGGCGGCGGCGCATCCGGAGGTGGTTGTTACTTGCACGGTTGAGGATGTGCGGGATTACCTGGAGCAGGCAACTCTCTTTGTCGCGCCGTTGCGCTATATCCTCGGCATGCCGGGCAAACTGCAAGAGGCGTTGGCGATGGAGGTGCCCATTGTGACAACGTCCGTCGCTGCAGAAGGGCTGCGTGTTGAACGTGGTGAGGACCTGCCGATCTGCGTGGCCGATAGCTTCGATGCGTTCGCCCGGCGGATCGTGGAGCTGCTCCGCCAGCCGACCGAGCGGGAGCGCATGGCTCGCCAGGGCCGTCGCTTCGCCGAGAGACATTTTTCCTGGAGGCGCAATGCAGAGCAGTTCGAGCGAATGTGCATCAACGCCCTGGCAGGACGGAACGGAAGTCCACGGGCCAACTGACCGTCGGTTGGCCCGATTTTTTTGCCCCATGCCCAGATGTTGCCCAAGCCGACATTGCCCAAGAAGATAGCCATGTTACAATAGGTGCATGGCAACACAGTCAAAGTTTACGCCTGTCACATGGGATGCTCAGGTCAGCCTTCGCCATTTGGTTGAATCGGCGCCGATTGCATTGGCCATCGTGGATGGTGAAGGGCAGATCGCCTATGCGAACAGCCGGCTGAATCACCTCTTCGGCTACATGCCCGATGAGCTGTTGGGGCAGCCGATCGAGGTCCTGATACCGGAGCACCTCCACGCTGCCCATCTCCAGCATCGCCGCCGCTATATGCGCGAGCCGCATGTGCGCAGTATGGGCCTCGGGATGGACCTGCTGGGTCGCCATAAGGATGGCACTGTATTCCCGGTTGAAGTCGGTCTTAGCCCCTTTCTCGTCGGCGATGAGTCATTTGTGATCGCCACGATCACAGACATTTCCAAGCGCAAGCAAGTGGAAGAGATGCTCGTCCAGCGCGTGGAGGAGCGCACGCGCGAGATCGAGCGTCGCCAACAGGAGTCGGAAGGGCTGCGCAACATCCTCAGCGCGCTGATCTCCAACGGCTCGTTGCCGGAGATCCTGGACCTGATAGCCGACCAGGCAGTCCGGTTGCTGCGGGCCGATGCCTGCGCGATCTATCGCCGGGATGAGCGTGTGGGCCATTTGCAGCTCCAAGCCGCCAGCGGCCCTGTCGCCGATGAATGGGCGCGCTTGCTGACGCAGCTCTTGGCTCGCCAGACCCCACTTTACAACGAACCGATGGTCTTTGCCCCCGGCTTGCAGCCGGTTCCGGCCTTTCGCTTTAGCGCCTTTCCCGCGGCCACAGGCAGCCAGCTTCATGAGGCCGCCTACTTCAGTGTGCCGATCCGGGATACGCGTGGCGTCTATGGTTTGATTTTGTTGTATTACCGCCAGCCAGGCCGGTTTGTCCCAGAAGACATTGACCTGGCCCTGCGCATGGCCGACCAAACCGCGTTGGCGGTCGAGAACGCGCATCTGCGCACCCAGATCGAACGGACTGCGGTGGCAGCGGAACGGAGCCGCATTGCCCGCGATCTGCACGATGCAGTGACGCAGACATTATTTTCTGCGAGTATTATTGCTGAAGTGCTGCCGATGATCTGGCAGCGCAATGAAGCAGAGGGCCGGCGCCGGTTGGAGGAGCTGCGCGAGTTGACGCGTGGCGCGCTGGCCGAGATGCGAACGCTGCTGCTTGAGCTGCGCCCTGCCAAGCTGATCGAGGTGGAGCTGGCCGACCTCCTGCGCCAACTGGCGGAGGCGATTGCCGGCCGCGCCCGCGTGCCGGTCAAAGTCGAGGTGGAGGGGAGCGCCGATCTCCCCCCGGATGTCAAAGTTGCCCTCTATCGCGTGGCCCAAGAGGCGTTGAACAATGTGGCGAAACATGCCCAAGCCAACCACGCCTGGCTCCGGCTCCAGATGACGCCGGAGCAGGTCACGCTGACCGTTCACGATGACGGCTGTGGCTTTGTGTTTGAACGGATTGCACCGGAACATTTGGGTCTTGGCATCATGCGCGAGCGCGCGGAGGGCATTGGCGCCACTTTGTCGGTGCGCAGCCAGCCGGCCCAGGGAACCACGATAGAGGTCGGCTGGAGACGGAAGCAAGCGCCTGCCTGAGATGCCGCAGGAATGGGTATTGAACGATGGGTATTGAATGATGAGTGAGCGTCCCTCTGAGCCGTCGAGCATTCGTGTGATGTTGGTGGATGACCATGCGGTTGTGCGCAGTGGTCTGGCGGCCTTTCTTTATGCCTACGACGACCTTCAGTTCGTCGCCGAGGCGGCAGATGGAGAGGAGGCCATCCGTCTATGTGAGCGGGTGCATCCTGACGTCATTTTGATGGATTTGATCATGCCCCGTATGGATGGACCAACCGCGACGCGCATCCTGCGCGAGCGCTACCCAGACATCAAGATTCTTGTCCTTACCAGCTTCAAAGAGGACAATCTGGTGCATGATGCATTGCGAGCGGGGGCGATCGGCTATTTGCTCAAGAACGCAACCGCCGATGAACTGGCGAACGCCATCCGCGCGGCGCACCAAGGGCGTGCGACGCTTGCACCCGAGGCCGCGCAAGTGCTGATCCATGCGGCCACTCACCCCGAAGGCCCTACCTTGGGCCACGATCTAACCGAGCGTGAGCATGAGGTCCTCAACCTGATGGCGAAAGGCCTGGACAACAACCAGATCGCCGAGCGGTTAATTGTCAGCCGCTCCACCGTGAAATTCCACGTCAGCAACATCCTCTCCAAGCTCAATGCCACGAGCCGCACCGAGGCTGTGGCCGTCGCATTGCAGCATAATCTCGTCTCTCCACACTAAGCTGCATGGGCGGGCGATTGGCCGCCCGCCCTGTCTCCTTCGCCTGCCAACCTAACCACATGACCAGGTAAGAAACCCGCCGCAAGGTGGGCCGTCTCTTCGCCCTCTGGCGGGTGTCTCGCGCGCGGTTTGGGCGTACAGTGATTGCAGATTCGGCACGAAATCACGCTTGGATTTAGCCCAACATACGCCTATGCGAGCCTTACTTGCCGACGACCAGGCGTGGCTGCGGTCCGCGCTTCGTCTTCTACTGGAACAAGAACCGGATATCGAGGTGGTCGGTGAGGCGGCCAATGTGCAGGCGTTACTCCCTTTACTCCGTCACCTGCGCCCAGACTTGCTGTTTCTCGACTGGCAATTGCCAGGCGCGGATAAGGCAAGCGTCCGCCAACGCCTATTGAACACACTCCGCGCCATCCACCCATCCGTCTACATTGTCGCCCTTACCAATGACGACAGCGCATTTTGCCGGCTGAAGGCGCCGGGCGCTGATGCGTACATCAGCAGGGCCGAGCCGCCGGAGCATGTCCTGGCTGTAGTACGGCAGACTGCCGCCGCACGGGCGCGAGGTCACTAGGCGCTGTGCTTCAACCCTGCGGGACCGCGCCAGGGTGCAGAAAGGTTTTTACAGGATATGAAGAACTATGATCTAGCAATCATCGGTGGTGGTCCGGCGGGGTTGGCGGCGGCCTGCTATGGGCTGCAAGCGCAGCTCCAGGTTGCATTGATCAGTCCAACCCTTGGCGGTAAGGTCAGCTATCCCTTTCAAGTGCGCGGTCTGCCTGCCGTCGAAAGCGTTTGGGGAGCGGACCTGGCGCAGCAGCTTGGCGCGTTCGCCGAAGCCAGACTATCAAACCTCTACCACCAAGAGGTCAAACAGGTGACACGGGAAGCCGATGGCCGCTTCCGGTTGATCTTGGGCAATGGAGAAGAGCTCGACGCGCGCGCCTTGATCGTCTGTACGGGCGCACAACCCCAGCGGCTCTATGTCCCCGGCGAACAAGAGTTTTTGGGCTGTGGCGTGAGCTTCTCGGCCATCAGCCATGCGCAATTTTTCCGCAAGCGCCCTGTCGCCGTCGTAGGCGGTGAGCGCGCTCTGCCTGCCGTGCTCAAGCTCGCCGCCATCGCCAGCCAGGTCTACTATGTGCTGGCCCGTCCCCGCTCGCTGGATGATTCTCCCATCGTCGCAGCAGTGCTGTCCCATCCCAAGGTGATTGTGCTCCAGGATTGGGAGGTGCAGCGCATCGTCGGCGAACAATTTGTGACAGGTCTGGTGTTGGTTGGGACAAATGGCGAGGTGAGAACCATTCCTGTGGAGGGCGTCTTTGTGGAGTTCGGGTTGTTGCCCAACATTGAGATGGTGCGCGGCCTGGTCGAGCTGGATGACGAAGGGCGAATTATGATCAACCAGCGCTGTGAGACTTCGCTGCCGGGGCTATTTGCCGCCGGTGATGTGACCAACGTCCATGCCGAGCAGGTGCCTGTCGCCATCGGTGAAGGGGTGAAGGCTGCGTTAAGCGCCTGGTCTTATTTGGCGATGCAGGGGTATCGTCAGGCGCTCCCTCTAGGAGCGGCCTACTGACGCCTTGGGACACGGTGCGCGAGGGGTATGCCCACTGTTTTACATTGACCAGTGTGCAGGGACCAGTGTGCAGGCAACTACCCTCTAGGGAACGGTATAGATCGGGAACAGGACAGGGAACGAACGTATAAGCTCTATCAAGGGTTTGACGCAAAGGAAGAGAGATACGATCTATGGAACTTCAAGCTGTTCAGGAACTCGAAACGGCCACACCGAAACCGGCAGCGCCGCGGCGCTGGGTGTACCTGTTTGATGAGCTTCATGAGCTGGAGGCGGAAGTCAAGCCGGCGAATTGGGATGAGGTACGCGCGCTGCTTGGTGGCAAGGGCGCAAACCTCGCCGAGATGACCCGCCTCGGCGTGCCGGTGCCGCCGGGCTTCACGGTGACAACGGAGGCGTGCAATGCCTATTTGTCCCATGACCGCCAGTTCCCGCCCGGCATGTGGGAGCAGGAAGTGGCCGCCATGCATGTGCTGGAGCAGCGCACCGGTAAACAATTCGGCGACCCGCACAATCCGCTGATGGTCTCCTGCCGCTCCGGCGCTAAGTTTTCCATGCCCGGTATGATGGACACGGTGCTTAACATCGGCCTCAACGACCAGACCGCCGAGGGCATGGTTGCCTTGACCGGCAATCCTCGCTTTGTCTACGACTCCTACCGCCGCCTGGTGCAGATGTTCGGCGCCGTGGTGATGGGGGTGCCCGACGAGCCGTTTGAGCGAGTGATCGAGGAGGTCAAGGCCGAGCGGGGGGTGCGGCTCGATGTCGAGCTGACGGCTGAAGAGTGGCGGCAGATCACCGAGCGTTTCAAGGGGCTGGTCAAGGCCTATAAGGGCGTGGAGTTCCCGCAGGACCCCTGGAAGCAGTTGGAGCTGGCGACGCGAGCTGTCTTTGATAGCTGGTTCGGCAAGCGCGCCACCGACTATCGCAATGCCACAGGGATTCCGCATACCCTCGGCACTGCGGTCAACATTCAGACCGTGGTCTTTGGCAACATGGGCGAGCAGAGTGGGACCGGCGTCGCCTTTACCCGCAATCCGATTGACGGCACGAAGGAGTTGTATGGCGACTATCTGATCAACGCCCAAGGCGAGGATGTGGTGGCCGGAATCCGCAATACGCTGCCTATCAGCCAGTTGCGCCAGGACATGCCGGCGGTCTACCGCCAATTCCTCGAGATCTGCGAGACGCTGGAGCGACACTTCCGCGATATGCAGGATGTCGAGTTTACCATCGAGCAGGGCAAGCTCTGGATGCTGCAAACCCGCAACGGCAAGCGCACGGCGCGGGCGGCCATTAAGATCGCCGTGGATATGGCCGGCGAAGGCTTGATTGACCGCAAGACGGCGCTGCTACGGGTGACGCCAGAACAGGTTGAGATGCTCTTGCACCCGCAGTTCAGCGAGAGCGTCAAGCAAGAGGCCCGCGCCGCAGGGCGGCTGTTGGTGGCAAAGGCGGTGAACGCCAGCCCCGGCGCTGCTGTGGGCCAGGCCGTCTTCGACGCGGACACGGCGGAGAAATGGGCCAAGGAGGGGAAGTCGGTCATTATGGTGCGGCCGGAGACCAAGCCTGATGATGTGCATGGCATGATCGCGGCCCGCGGGATTCTGACCAGCCGCGGCGGCGCGACGAGCCATGCCGCGGTGGTGGCTCGCCAGTTCGGCACCCCCGCCGTCTGTGGCGCCGATGTGCTCCAAATCAGCGTAGAGCAGCGGCTCTTTACTGTGCAGGTGGACGACCGGGAGATTGAAGTTCATGAGGGCGACTGGATCAGCCTGGACGGCGGCGCGGGTGAGGTCTACCTGGGCAAACTGGAGACCCGCGACCCGGACTTTGAAAGCGAGGTCGAGCTGAAATCGCTGCTCGCCTGGGCCGACGAAGTTCGCAGCCTGGGCGTGTGGGCCAACGCCGACTATCCCAAGGACGCCGAACGGGCGCGGCGCTACGGCGCCGAGGGGGTGGGCCTCTGCCGCACCGAGCATATGTTCTTTGAGCAGGAGCGGCTGCCCGTGGTCCAGGAGATGATCATGGCGACCAGCAAGGCGCGCCGGGTGGCTGCGCTCGAGACGCTGCTTCCCATGCAGCGCAAGGACTTTGAGGGCATCTTCCGCGCCATGGCCGGCCTGCCGGTGATCATCCGCCTGCTGGACCCGCCGCTGCATGAGTTCCTGCCGTCCCGTCATCAACTGATGCAGGAGCTGGCCGACCTGAAGGTGCGGCTGCAACACTTCCACACCCTCAGCGAGATTGACGCCGCCCTGGCCGAGGTCCGCCAGAAGGAAGATGTTCTCGCTCGCGTGACCGCCCTGAGTGAGGCCAACCCAATGCTTGGCCTGCGCGGGGATCGCCTGGGCATCATCATGCCTGAGATCACCGAGATGCAGATCCGGGCTATCCTTGAAGCGGCAATTAACGTCAAACGTTCCGGCATTGACGTGCATCCGGAGATCATGATCCCGCTCGCCAGTCATGTGAACGAGCTAAAGCACCTGAAGCAACTGGTGCAGTCGGTGGCGGAGGCCGTCTTCCAGGAGGCCGGCGCCCGCATTGACTTCAAATATGGCACCATGATCGAGGTGCCGCGTGCGGCCCTGACCGCCGACGAGATGGCGACGGAAGCCGAGTTCTTCAGCTTTGGCACCAATGACCTAACGCAGACGACCTATGGCATTAGTCGCGATGATGCCGAAGCCAAGTTCTTGATCGAGTACACGGAGAAGGGCATCCTGCCGGAGAATCCGTTCCGCCACCTGGACGCGAATGGCGTCGGCAAGTTGATTGAGATGGCGGTGCGCCTGGGCCGGAGCACACGCCCCGGCATGTCCATGGGCATCTGTGGTGAACACGGCGGCGACCCGGCAAGCATCGCTTTCTGCCACCGGATAGGTCTCTCTTACGTCAGTTGCAGCCCCTTCCGCGTGCCGATTGCCCGGTTGGCCGCAGCCCAGGCAGCTCTCGCGCACGCGTCGTTGTAACCTCTGGTGTCTGTTCTCCTTTAGCAAGAGGCGGCCGCACCCCTGGCGGCTGCCTCTGTCCCATTCTATCTCCCCTCCAGCTCTCTGCTTACCTGTCGAAGCCGGCATATCCTGGTCATCTGACCAGGATCAGAACTCACCGCCGGGTGAGCCGCCCAGCCCACCAGACTACTGATGCCATATGGGCCATTGGTCACTATAGTAGAGCAAGCAGAGCAGTACCCGTGCAGAATAGTGAAAAATTGAACAATGTTGGAGTCCTTAAACCCCTTTCCTTAGAACCATGTGGACTGTATAAGCCGGACCAGAAAGGGACTTATGACAGCTACACGCACACAGGCGCCTCCATCACGCAATGGCACAAAAAGCGATCATCCGAGCGGCGACAACCGATTCAAGCTGATTGATCGCACGCTCAAGCGGTTCCAATTTCAGCAGGACGCCCTGATCGAGGTGCTACACACTGCCCAGGAAGCCTTTGGCTTCCTCTCCGATGATTTACTGATTTACGTAGCGCACCAACTGAAATTGCCGTTGAGCTGGGTGTATGGCGTCGCTACCTTTTACCACTTCTTCTCGCTGAAACCGCAAGGCACGCATACCTGTACCGTCTGCCTGGGCACGGCCTGCTATGTCAAACAGGCCGCCGACATCGTCGCCGCACTCCAACGAGAGTATGGGATCACTGCCGGCCAGACGACCGACGACCAACTGTTGAGTGTGAACACCGCTCGTTGCCTGGGGAGTTGTGGCCTGGCGCCGGTAATCGTCTTCGACGGTGAGGTCGTAGGCCGCCAAACGCCGGAGACGGCGCTTGAATATGTACGCGCGCGCCTTCAAGCGGCCCAAGACGCGGCCCCTACTGGGGTCCAAGACAAGGAGCCAGCATGAACAGCACTGATCTAGAAACCTTGGCCCAGCGTGAACGCGAGAAACAGCAGACCATGCGCTGTCGCATCCTCTGTTGCGCAAGCACGCCCTGTCTTTCGTCGGGCAGCGCGGCGGTTCAGGCTGCTCTCGAAGAAGAGGCCAAACGCCTTGGCCTGGAGGCCGAGGTGCAGACTCTCTCGACCGGGTGCATGGGGCCTTGCAGCCGGGGACCGATGGTCGCCGTCCAGGAGCAGGGGAAGCCGGATGTGATGTATGAACGCGTGACCCCGGAGCACGCCCGGCAGATTGTCGCCCGGCTCGCCGCCCACGGCGAGCCGCTGCGCGAGCGGGCGCTGCCGGCGGACATGCCCTTTCTCACCCGGCAATACAAAATCGTCCTCTCCAACTGCGGCCAAATTGATCCGGAGCGCATCGAGGATTACATCGCCCACGGCGGCTATAAGGCGCTGACCAAGGCGCTGCATGAGCTGACGCCCGAAGAGGTCTGTGGCGTGATCAGCCGCAGTGGTCTGCGCGGCCGCGGCGGCGCAGGCTATCCGACCGGCCTCAAGTGGGACCTGGTGCGCAAGTCTCCGGGCGACCGGAAATATGTGGTTGCCAACGGCGATGAGGGCGACCCTGGCGCTTATATGGATCGGGCCTTGATGGAATCGGACCCACATCGGGTTCTGGAGGGAATGGCTATCGCCGGCTATGCCGTCGGGGCGGACCAGGGGTTTGTCTATGTGCGCGGCGAGTATCCGATCGCCGCCCAACGGCTGGAGAAAGCGATCCGCGCCGCCGAGCGGCGTGGCCTGCTTGGCAGCCGCATCCTGGATACCAACTTCAACTTCCGGATTGACCTGCGCATTGGCGCGGGCGCGTTTGTCTGCGGCGAGGAGACGGCCCTGATGGAGTCCATTATGGGACGCCGGGGCCAGCCGGTGCCTCGGCCCCCGTATCCGGCCCAAAGCGGGCTGTGGGGCAAGCCAACGCTCATTAACAATGTCGAAACCTTTGGCAACATCGCGCCCATCATCCTCAAGGGCGCCGAGTGGTTTGCCGGCATCGGCACGGAAAAGAGCAAGGGCACCAAGGTCTTTGCCTTGGCCGGCAAGGTCGAGAACACCGGGCTGATCGAAGTGCCGATGGGCATGACGCTGCGCGAGATCGTCTTCGACATCGGCGGCG
>DATLZJ010000698.1:0-2335 GCA_035574055.1 Caldilineaceae bacterium | reverse complement strand
GACGGCGGCATGAAGACCTTTTGTAGCTACCCGCCTGTGCCCTATGGCTACTGCGTCGAACATCCGGAGATCGCCATCTATGCCATGTCGGTGGAGCATGGGCATGTGGACGTAAGCGCCTCGTCTCATTGCTTCCAAGTGGGCGAGCGGTTGACCTGGATCCCGCTGCATCAGGAGATGGCGCTCAATTTGCATGATGAGCTGGTGGGCTACCGGGGCGAGCAGGTGGAGGTGATATGGCCGGTGCTGGGCCGTGGTAAAGTGAAATGAAGCGAAAGTGAAATGAAGCTGGTTCTGATCTCCCCAAAAGGGCCGCTCTACCGCTATCGGGGCGGCATCTTCAAGAAGAATCTGCGCTATGCGCCGTTGACCCTGACCACGCTGGCCGCGCTGGTCCCCGCGGAGATTCCGGTCTCGATCACCATCCTCGACGAGGGGGTGGAGGAGGTGGATACCGCGCGTATCGAGGCTGATCTGGTGGGCATGACGGTCATTACGGGCGCCGCGCCCCGCGCCTATGCGCTGGCTGCCCAACTGCGCGCCAGAGGCATCCCGGTAGTTCTGGGCGGGCCGCATGTCACCTTGATCCCGGAGGACGCGCAGCCCCATGCCGACGCGATTGTGGTGGGCTATGCCGAGGAAAGCTGGCCCCAACTGCTGCGCGATTTCGTGGCCGGCCAGATGCGCCCCCGCTATGACCAGGCGCCAGGACTGTCGCTGGCCGGGCGTCCCTTCCCCCGCCGCGAGCTGGTCAAGCGCGGCTCGTATATCACCACCCATGTCTTTGAGGCCACCCGCGCCTGTGTCCATCGCTGCGACTTCTGCGTGGTACCCGCGGCCTGGGGCACGCGGCCCTTGCAGAAACCGGTGGAAGAAGTAGTCGCCGACATTCGCCAGCATTGGGCGCGCAAGATCATCTTCATTGACCTGAACCTGATCGCCGACAAGGAGTATGCCGCGCGGCTCTTCGAGGCGCTGATCCCGCTGCGCGTCCAGTGGTTCGGGCTATCCACCACGCTGCTGGTCAAGGACCGCCCGCTGCTGGAGCTGGCCGCGGCCAGCGGCTGCTCCGGCCTGCTCATGGGGTTTGAGTCCATCACCCCGGCGAATCTCAAGGAGGCGCGCAAGGGCTTCAACTCGCCCGACGCCTACCGGGAGGTGGTCGAGGCGCTGCACCGCCACCAGATCACCCTTATGGCCTGTTTCACCTTTGGCATGGACCATGACACGCCCGATGTCTTTCTCAAGACCGCCAGGTTCGTCGTCGAGGCGGGGATTGACCTGCCGCGCTTTGCCATTGTCACCCCCTTCCCCAACACCGAGCTGTACAAGCGATTGGCGCGGGAGGGGCGCATCCTGACCCACAATTGGGAGTTGTACGACGGCCAGCATGTGGTCTTCCAGCCTGCCCAGATGAGCGTCGAGGAGCTGTACGCGGGCCATGAGCAGGCGTGGAAGGCCGCCTATTCGGTGGGGGCGATGGCGCGACGCTTCTGGGCCTCGCGCATCCAGGCGCCGGTCTGGTGGATCGCCAACCTGGGCTATCGTTTCTATGCCCATCATCTCCACGATTTTTATAACTGTGACTGGATCGTAGGCCAGCGCAACGAGCTTGGGCTACGGCTGCCGGTGGCAGAGGCCGGCTAAGGGCAGGGTTGAGGCAGACCTGACATAACGTGATAAAGCCATGCGGCTGACCATCATTCACCCGTGCATTGGCCGGCGCGCCGGACAGCGATATATCCGTACCTGGCAGATGGAGCCGCTGCCCGCGGCGACCCTGGCCGGGCTGACGCCGCCGGGGGTAGAGGTGCGCTTCTACGATGACCGCATGGAGCCGGTTCCCTTTGACGAGCCAACGGACCTGGTCGCCATCAGCGTCGAGACCTACACGGCCAAGCGCGCCTACCAGATCGCCAGCGAGTACCGCCGCCGCGGCGTCCCCGTTGTCATGGGCGGCTTCCATGCCTCGCTCTGCCCGGATGAAGTCGCTCAATATGCCGAGGCTGTGGTCGTGGGCGAGGCGGAAGGCGTCTGGCCCCAGGTGCTACACGACGCCGCGCGCGGCGCGCTCCAACCCGTCTATCGCAGCCAGGGAAGGCCCTCGCTGGCCGGCCTGCGGCCCGACCGCTCCATCTTTCGGGGCAAACGCTACCTGCCCATCGGCCTGGTCGAGGCGGGGCGGGGCTGCCACTTTCGCTGCGACTTCTGCGCCGTGCAGACCGTCTTCGCCCACACTCAGACCCGCCGCCCGGTGGATGATATTCTGGAGGAGGTGGAGCGGCTGCGCCATAAGCCGCTGCTCTTCTTTGTGGACGACAACATCACCTCCAAT
>DATLZJ010000697.1:0-15030 GCA_035574055.1 Caldilineaceae bacterium | reverse complement strand
GAGGACATCATCGAGCATGTGGTGGTGACGCTCCGCTTCAGCGGCAGCGACGAGCCGCTCCGCTGGCGCCTCCTCAACCGCCATTGCGAGGTCAGCGAGCTAGGCGACGGAAGCTGGATCGTCAGCGGCAACACGCGTGTCTGGCTGGACCTCTTTCGCAAGGAGGCAGGGTTAGCCGCGCTGCCCTACCTGCTGGCGATTGCGCCCAAGGTCTATGAGCAGTTTGCCGGCCAGGTGGAGCCTGCCGCCGATATTGAGCTGCCGCCCGCCACGGTGGAGGAAGCGCGGCTCTGCCCCACCCAGGACGGCCCCATGCGGGTCACGCTCCTGGGCTTCACCCAGCCGCTGCTGGATGACCCCACGCTGTTGACCGACCATGGCTCGGCCACCTTTCTCTTGGAGGGCATCAGCCGCGCCTGTACCCACCAGTTGGTCCGCCACCGGCTCGCCAGCTTCAGCCAGGAGTCGCAGCGTTACGTGGACCTGAGCCGCGGCGGCTGGCAGCCGATTGTGCCCGAGGCAGTGGCCGCACAGCCCGAGGCGATGGCCGAGCTGGAGGAGTTCTGGCGCATCGCCGAGGAGAAATATGCCAGGCTGCGCCGGTTGGGCATTCGCAAGGAGGATGCGCGCTTCTTGCTGCCCAACGCCGCCGAGACGCGCATCGTCGCCACCATGAACTTTGCCGCCTGGAGCCACTTCCTCTGGCTGCGCGCCGTAGATACCGCCGCCCAATGGGAGATCCGCACCCTGGGCCAGCGGGTACTGGCGATGCTCTACGCGCTGGCCCCGTCCGTCTATCAGGCTCACTGGGATGTCTACCTGGAGAGGTTTGCCCCTCGATGAGTTCCTATCTCCGCTCCCATCTAAAACAACTCGAATCTGAGGCCATCTTTGTCATCCGCGAAGTCGCAGCGCAGTTCGAGCGGTCCGTCCTGCTCTTTTCGGGCGGCAAAGACTCGATCGTCATGGCCCATCTGGCCCGCCGCGCCTTTTGTCCCGGCAAGATCCCCTTTCCCCTGCTCCATGTAGACACCGGCCACAACTTTCCCGAAACCCTGGAGTTCCGCGACCGGCTGGTGCAGGAGCTAGACGTGCGCCTCATCGTCCGCTATGTCCAGGACTCGATTGACCAGGGCCGGGTGGTCGAGGAGACCGGCCCCAACGCCAGCCGCAACGCGCTCCAGACGGTGACGCTGCTGGATGCCCTGGCCGAGCTGAAAATTGAGGCTGCCTTGGGCGGCGCGCGGCGCGATGAAGAAAAAGCTCGCGCCAAAGAACGCTTCTTCTCCCACCGCGACCGCTTCGGCCAATGGGACCCCAAGAACCAGCGCCCTGAGTTGTGGAGCCTCTACAACGGGCGCAAACATGCCGGCGAGCACTTTCGGGTCTTCCCGTTGAGCAACTGGACCGAGATGGACATCTGGCAGTACATCGCCCTCAACCAACTGGAGATCCCCAGCCTCTACTTTGCTCACCAGCGTGAGGTGGTGCAGCGGGACGGCATGTTGCTGGCCGCATCGCCGTACATCGGCCGCCTGCCCACAGACCGGGTCGAGCGCCGCCTGGTCCGCTTTCGCACCATCGGCGACATGACCTGTACCGGCGCGGTGGAGTCCACCGCCAGTTCGTTGGAGGAGATCATTCGTGAGATCGCCGCCGCCCGCGTGACCGAACGCGGGGGACGGGCGGACGACCGGCGCAGCGAGGCGGCCATGGAAGACCGCAAGAAGCAGGGGTATTTCTAAAGAATGTTACGCGAACAGCCACAAGAACAAGCTACCCACCAGCCGGCTCTGGCGCCTGCCATCGCCACCGGCCAGGCCGACCCGCAATACCTGGCGATGGACCTGCTGCGCTTCACCACCGCAGGCAGCGTGGATGACGGCAAGAGCACCCTGATTGGCCGCCTGCTCTACGACAGCAAGGCCATTTTTGAAGACCAGTTGGAGGCCGTCGAGCGGGCCAGCCGCCAACGAGGCGACCCTTACATAGACCTAGCCCTACTCACCGATGGCCTGCGCGCCGAACGCGAGCAGGGCATCACCATTGATGTGGCCTACCGCTACTTCGCCACCCCAAAGCGTAAGTTCATCATTGCCGACACGCCCGGCCACATCCAATACACCCGCAACATGGTCACCGGCGCCTCGACCGCAGAACTGGCCATCATCCTGATTGACGCCCGCAAGGGCGTCCTTACCCAGTCCAAGCGCCACGGCTTTATTGCTTCGCTGCTGGAGATCCCCCACTTCCTGGTCGCCGTTAACAAGATGGACCTGGTAGACTACCGCCAGGAGGTCTACGACGCAATCGTGGCCGAATATACCGAGTTTGCCTCCAAGCTCTCGGTGCAAGACCTGACCTTTATCCCCATCTCGGCGCTGCACGGCGACAATGTGGTCAACAAGAGCCAGGCCATGCCCTGGTACGACGGCCCGACGCTGCTCCACCACCTGGAGAATGTCAACGTCGGCGCCACCCGCAACCTGGTGGACTTCCGCTTTCCCGTGCAGATGGTCATCCGCCCGCATCAGGACTTTCGCGGCTTCGCCGGCCAGATCAGCTCCGGCACCATCATGCCGGGCGAGGAGGTGGTGGCGCTGCCCTCCGGCAGAACCAGCCGGGTGCGGGCCATCCACTTTGCCGACCAGGAGCTGCGCGAGGCGGCCGCGGGCGACTCAGTCGTCCTTACCCTGGAAGACGAAATTGACATCAGCCGGGGCGACATGATCGTGCGCCGCCACAACTTGCCTCAGGTCGGCGACCAGTTGGAGTGTACCCTCTGCTGGATGAGCGAGGAGCCGCTCAACCCGGCCGGAACCTACATCCTCCAGCACACCACGCGCCAGGTGCGCGCCTTGATCTCGGAGCTGAACTACCGGATTGACGTTGATACCCTGCACCGTGAGCCGGCCCATACGCTGGAGCTGAACGAGATCGGCCGCGTCCGCATCACCACCACCCAGCCAATTTTCTTCGACCCCTATAAGCTCAACCGGGCGACGGGCAGCTTTATCCTCATTGACCCCTACACCAACGTGACGGTCGCGGCCGGGATGATCCGCCGCCGCGCCCGCTCGCTGGACGAGGTGGTCACGGCCCAGCCGGAGCGCCAGAAGTCGGCCAACGTAGTCTGGGAGGGCACCCACATCACCCGCGAGATGCGCGAGCGGCGCAACGGCCACCGCGCCGCCGTGCTCTGGTTCACCGGCCTCTCCGGGTCGGGCAAATCCACCGTGGCTCGCCAGTTGGAAAAGCGCCTCTTCGAACTAGGCTGCCAGACCGCCTATCTGGATGGCGACAATGTGCGCCACGGGCTGAACGGCGACCTCGGCTTCTCGCCTGCCGACCGCAAGGAGAATATCCGCCGGGTCGCCGAGGTGGCGCGGCTCGCCTTTGAGCACGGCAACATCGCCCTCTGCACCTTTATCTCGCCCTTCAAAGCCGACCGGGACTTTGCCCGCTCGTTGCTGCCCGACGGTCGCTTTATCGAGGTCTATGTCAAATGCGACCCGGAAGTCTGCAAGCGCCGCGACCCCAAGGGGTTGTACGCCAAGGCGCTGCGCGGGGAGATCCCCGACTTCACCGGCGTCTCTTCCCCCTATGAGGAGCCGGACCGGCCTGATATTTTGGTGGAGACCGATGTCCAGAGCGTCGAAGATATTGTTGAGATCATCCTCCAGGAGCTGAACCGCCGGGGGCTGCTACGTTTTAGCTAAGATAGGGTGCTAGCCATGAGGGACCGCTTGCTCGAAACATTTGCTCGCCGCCAGGCCCACGTCGCGGTTGTGGGGTTGGGCTACGTCGGCCTGCCGCTGGCGCTGACCTTCGCCGAGGCGGGCTACCATGTCACCGGCATTGACCTCGACCCTCACCGCGTCGAGGCCATCAACCGGGGCGAGTCCTATATTGAGGATATTCCCTCGGCGGAGCTGGCCGCCTATGTCCTGGGCGAGCCGGCCCTGGCGCTGGCCGGCCCAACTGCCGGACGCAGCGCGCCGCCCGACGGCGCCGGTCCACGCGGGCGGCTCCAGGCCACCACCGACTACAGCGTGCTGGCCGGCTGCGACGCCGTCTCCATCTGTGTGCCGACGCCCCTCAACAAGACCGGCGACCCGGACATGTCCTATATCCTCTCGGCGGGCGAGCAGATCGCCCGCTACCTCCACCCCGGCATGGTGGTTGTACTGGAGTCCACCACCTATCCCGGCACCACCACCGAGCTGCTGCTGCCCATGCTGCAACGGGGGGCCGGCGGGCGGCTGGCTGTGGGCCAGGACTTCTTCCTGGCCTTCTCGCCCGAACGGGTGGACCCCGGCCGCGCCGACTGGGTGACCCGCAACACCCCCAAGGTGATCGGCGGCGTCACACCCGCCTGCCTGGAGGTCGCCTCGGCCTACTACGGCCAGGCCATCGAGACCCTGGTGCCCGTCTCCTCGTCCGAGGCGGCAGAGATGGTCAAGCTCTTTGAGAACACCTTCCGCGCCGTCAACATCGGTCTGGCCAACGAGCTGCTGCTCATGTGCGACAAGCTCAACCTAGACGCCTGGGAGGTGCTGGACGCCGCCGCCACCAAGCCCTTTGGCTTTATGAAGTTCACCCCCGGCCCAGGCCTGGGCGGCCACTGCATCCCCATTGACCCCCACTATCTTTCGTGGAAGCTGCGCTCGCTGGAGTACAACGCCCGCTTTATCGAGCTGGCCAGCGAGATCAATACGGAAATGCCCCGCTACTGGGCGCAAAAGGTGCAGGACGCGCTCAACGACCAGGCGAAGCCGGTCAAGGGCAGCCGCATCCTGATCCTGGGCATTGCGTATAAGAAGGATGTCAGCGACCTGCGCGAGTCGCCGGCGCTGGACATCATGCATCTGCTGGAGGTCAAAGGCGCACAGGTCAGCTACCACGACCCCCATGTGCCTCGCTTCCAGCACGAGGGCCACGTCCGGGTGGGGGTGGAGGACTTGGACAGGGCGTTGGCCGAAGCCGACTGCGTGATCATCACGACCGACCATTCCGCCTACGACTGGTCGAACATTCGCGCCGCAGCGCGCCTGATCGTAGACACGCGGCACGTCCTATAATCGCCGCCTGTAGGCGGCGATCTATCTACCGCTGCTCTCAGACTAATGAGCCTTGAGGTTGTCGCCGTTGGCCCGTGACAGCGCAGTGGGCCAACGACGACACCAAGGCGTCCATCCAAATGACTTTTCGTATCAGCAGGATCTCCCAGAACAGATAAGAGACGAAATCAACTGTCGGGGTTTGCTGCGCCAGGTTCGGCTATGCTACGATGGCGCCATGCGCCCTTGTGACCGGACCGATTCCAGCCTGGTAGGCGAGTTACTCCTGTTGGCGGCAGCGGCGCCGGCGCTCTATTTTCCACAACGCTTTCCTCCTTGGGCAGTCTATGCCAGCCTGTTGTTGCTGGCCGGCGGTTGGGTCTGGCGCCGATTGCGGTTGGGCGTCTGGTATACACCTACGCCGGCCGACTGGCCGATCTTCCTCCTCTTTGGCGTGATGCTGCCCATTTCGCTCTGGGTCGCGCCGGCGCCGCTGCGCGAGCAGTACTCGATCCCGCGCGCCTATATTCTCTTGTGGAATTTCTGTCTCTTTTGGGTGGTAGTCACCTACGGCAGCCGCAGCCGCCGCTATATCGAGCTGGCCCTGGCGGGCTTTGCACTGCTGGCCCTGGCGATTGCGCTGGTGGCGCCGCTAGGCATGAACTGGCTCTACAAGTTTGCCGGCTTCCAGTCTCTCATTGCCGCGATCCCATCGCCCCTGGTCGGTGTCTTTGCGGGCGCAGAGACGGGCTTCCATCCGAACCAAGTAGCCGGCACGCTGCTCTATGCGTTGCCGCTACTGCTGGCACTCGGCGTGGCTGAGTTACTACAGCGAAGGCAAGCGCTCGCGATGCCCGGTGTACGCTTTTTAGTCTGGCTAGCGACGCCAGTGATTGGGCTAGTCCTCCTCCTAACTCAATCTCGCATGGCTCTGTTCGCCTCCGGACTTGGTGTGGTTGTGATGGTTTTGGTCAACCGGCGGTGGGGACGACGGTTGTTGGTCATCGCGGGGCTAGGTGTACTGGCGTCGCTACCTTTCCTCTCGGCGACCCTGCTCGATACTATGGGTGAAACTTCGCTTGCGGCGACCCTAGGTGGGATGGGTACATTAAAGTTTCGTCAGGATGTGTGGGTACAAGCGGTGAGGACGATCTATGACTTTCCCTTCACCGGAATTGGACTCGGTACATTTCGCCGCATCATCTACCTGCTCTACCCGGTGCAGGTATCGCCCTACTACGATCTGGAACAGGCGCAACATGCGCATAACTTCTTTCTGCAAACGGGTCTCGACTTTGGCCTATTGGGCTTGGTCGCGTTGGCGGCAATTTATCTGGGCGCCATGATCGTACTTGCGCCCGCTTGGTGGGGCAATGGCCCATCGGGCGCGCTAGCCCGGATGGCGCCCTGGTGGGCTATGGGTTTGGGGGGCAGCCTGGTAGCTCAGGTAGTTCATGGGCAGCTAGATGCCGTCGCCATGGGCGCCAAGACCAATTTGATGTTCTGGTATGTCCTGGCATTGACTTTTGCCCTAGGCAATCTCTATCAATATTCTTCGGCACACTTACGAGCGCAATAAGACACACTAAGACAAAGGGGGCAGATTGCATAGAAGCGCAATGGGCGGCTTACCATCCCATTAGCCGTAGCGCAGTTCGTCCTGCGGGGGCTGGCTCACCAGTACGGGAAAGCTCCGCAGGCGGAGCCACTGCAATAATACCAGATATACATAGTGTGGGTTGAGCAGGAGATAACGTTTCCATAACCGCCGGGGTTCATGCACCAGGCGGTATAGCCATTCCAGCCCCATCCGCTGCAGCCACTCCGGAGCCTGTTTTTGGGTGCCGGCGTGGAAGTCAAATGCAGCCCCCACAGCCACAAGCGGCATGGTGAGGCAGGCTAAGTGCTCATAGACCCAGACTTCCTGACGCGGGCAACCCAAGCCAACAAAGACCAAGCGTGCCCCACTGGCCCGAATAGCTTCGACCACCTGCGCCTTTTCCTCGATACTTAGCTGGCGGAACTTGGAAGGTTGCATACCGGCTATCTGGAGACGAGGGAATCGGCCCGTCATATTTGCCGCCAAACGGTCGAGCACCTCATGCTTGCTGCCGTATAGATAGAGAGGCAACCCCTCTGCAGCTAGACGCTCACAGAGCTTCAAGGCTAGATTAGGGCCGTAGACTCGATCCGGGAGGTTTGTGCCATACAGCCAGTTGAGCGCCCAGCGCACCGGCTGGCCGTCAGGCAATGCCAGGTCCAACCGGTTCAGCCGGTAGGCGTGTATCGGGTCCAGCACGCCGGTCATGACGCCATGGACGGCAAGGGCCGAGACGCCCAGGCTTTTCCCGGCATGGGCCGCTCGTACGATTGCCTCTACCGCCGCCTCGTAGTCGACGGCGCTGATCTCTATTCCGAGTAGGTTGTACTTCCCCCGGTCAATCATAGCGTTATATGGGAAACTCAACACGTTTGCATGGCTGAGACGGCGCCTGATGCAAGTCGGTCACGTCCACCGACAGGATTAAATCTACGATAAGATGCTTTCCGGATGCTGCCAGCGCTCCGCGTTATGGGTGTAGATCTCCTGCAAGATTCGAGGCACATCATAGGTGAGGCGCCAGGCCGGATAATCGGTTTGAAACCGAGTTGTATCACTAATCCACCAAATGTGGTCACCGATGCGATGCTGATCGGTGTAGCTCCAATTCAGTCGGCGGCCGGCAATCTGCTGGCACAGTTCAATAGCCTCCAGCATCGAGCAATTACTGTAGCGTCCACCCCCAATGTTATAGACGACTCCAGCCCGTGGAGCCCGGTAGAAGGCATCAAAGGCACGGATTAGGTCGGCGCTGTGGATATTGTCACGCACCTGCTTGCCCTTGTAGCCGAACACCTTATAGGGGGCGCCTATGACTGTACATTTCATGAGATAGGCCAGAAAGCCATGGAGTTGGGTGCCGGCGTGGTTTGGGCCAGTGAGACAGCCACATCGGAAACAGACCGTATGCATACCAAAGTAACGCCCATACTCTTGCACCAGCACATCGGCTGCCACTTTCGAGACGCCAAAAAGGCTGTGGAGCGTCTGGTCAATGGACATATCTTCACGGATGCCATTGGCGTAGGGGTGATCGGGTTCGATCTCCCACCGTTGTGCCTGCTCTATGAACGGCAGCCGGTTTGGAGTATCGCCATAGACTTTATTGGTAGACGTAAAGATAAAGGCTGCATTGGGGGCATAGCGGCGAGTTGATTCCAACAAATTAAGTGTACCATTCGCGTTGACGCCGAAATCTGTCTGTGGATCTCGCGCCGCCCAATCATGCGAGGGCTGCGCCGCAGCGTGGATGACCAATGTGATACTAGAGTTATACTCAGCGAAGATGGCTTCGATAGCAGAGGAATCGCGAATGTCAATGCTCTCATGCCGGTACCGTGGCCCCAGCTCTTGCTCGAGTTGCGCTCGCTGCCAACTCGTAGAGGCATCGTCGCCAAAAAAGACCCGGCGCATGTCGTTATCAATACCAACAATACGCTCGCAGTGCCCAGCAAAGTAGCGTGCTGCCTCTGAGCCGATTAATCCAGTTGAGCCACTGATGATGATTACACTCATACCTTTACCCTATTCCTTGCATTCGTCACCTGTCCGCCTCTTCAGCCCTTGCCAGAGGTGGGACAAGCCGTCAAGATTCAAATCCTATTGGCGGGCTGCCCTCGCCTGGCCGGCTGCACGGTAGATGTCCATCAAGATCAGGTAGTTCTTCTCCGGGCTGTTCTCATTTTCATACTGCGCCCGCCCGTTTTGGCTGATCCGCAAAAGATCGTCGGGATGGGTCCAAGCCCACTGGACCTGTGCGGCCAGGTCTTCGGCATCTCCCGGCGCAAACAACAGCCCGGTATCGCCATCGCGCAGGATGGTCGCCATCGCCCCAAGCCGAGAGGCAAGCACGGGTAACCCACAGGCCAGGGCCTCGGTGATCGTGAGCGGGTACCCCTCGTAACATTCCGAAGGGAATACCAGCAGGCGCGCCTGCTTCATCAACTTGAGTACGACGCTACGATCTACCTGGCCCACGAACTCGACGTTCCGGAGCTTGAGGCGCTGTGCCAGTTCCTGAAGCGACTGCTTGAGCGGCCCATCCCCCACGATTTTCAGGGGGATCTCTGCCGGTACCTGCGCCCACGCGCGCAGCAGCGTCGGCAGCCCCTTTTCCGGCGAAAGGCGCCCCACATAGAGGGCATAATCGCCGGCCATGGCCGGCCTGGCGCCGGGGTCCGGAAAGATGCACTGGGGCTTGATATGCAGCTTGTGTGCGGGAAGTCCGGCCTGGACCAGCTTCGCCTTGGCGAACTCGGTCAGGACGATATAGGCGTCTACCTGTTGGCGCCAGGTTCTCAAGGTATGGTGAGTCACTAAATAGCCGGCGACCACGGCAGAATGGGTTAACGAGCCGTGATAACAGCGGTGAAGTATTCCCGGCCACGGGATGCGCTTGCCCAGGCAATCCTCGCAGACCCTGCCATCTCGCGTGAAGGTGGCGCTTAAGCAGGTCACGCGGAAATTATGGATCGTCTGGACGACCGGCACGCCAACTGCCCGGCACGCGTGGTATCCGGCGGGCGAGATCAGGGGAAAGGTGTTATGGAAGTGGACGATGTCCGGTTTACACTCAGCTAGGGTCTGGCGGATGCGCTGGTACGAGGGGAGGGACCAGATGGTCTGGAATGCGACAGAAACCGGCGACATCTGCTCAATGCGCTGGTTGGTTTCGATGTACTCATAGACTTCATGGCCGTACCCGCGTAGAAGCGCAATCTCAGCCGTGCGTGTGGTGTCCTCTCCACCGGGCTGCTGGTAAAAATTATGGGCGACCAGAATACGCATGTAGGCTCTATTCGGCGAAACTATTGTGGCGTCACATCTACTACAGTATCATTGGATGGCCGGGAGGTGCACGGTTGCTCGCAGCCTGCGCCAGGCCTTCCGCAGTGGATGGTTGTAGCGTCGCAAGAATGAAACAACCCGGCGATAGGCCTGTTCATCTACGGTCGTGGTCTCCGGCAACCGGGTCAAGGGGGCCATGCAAAGGGGGCCGGTCAAGGCAGTCTCTCTGGCCTTCCAGTGTGTTCCCGACCCATCCAGCCCTTCATTGCGCACCAGCGACCGCGTTGGGTAAAGCGCCACACCCTGGCGCATAAAGACGGACAGGTACCACCGGATCGCCCACGAGTCAATTTTTCCCTCACGCTGCCTTCTGATGGTACGGAAAAAGGGATAGGCTCCCTCAAGGTCGAATTTACGCCGGAGATGGGCATCCCCTGCCAGTTTGTCGAAGCTTGACATATAAGGGTCAAAGTGCTGCCACGCCCGCTGCCACGTAGCCCAACCCCAGGACGAAATAAAGGGCAAAAAGAGCGCGTCCGTCGAGCTTTCCAACTCAACCGGATACATGTACCCGGAGATGTGCATGACCTCGCTACGGTCGGCAAAGCACTTCAGGGCCAGATTCATGTAGGTAAGAAAATAGGGCGCGACAATCAGATCGTCTTCGATGACGATGACAGAGCCATGCTCCCGGCATAGCTGTGTCACCCCATAGATAATGGAGCGCGCCAACCCCAAGTTCTTCTCATGCTCGATGACGGTCATGTTGCGCAAGCCACTCTGCTTGATTAGGTTGCGCGTCTGCTGGACGGCCGCTACGTCAGTTTCCGTTCTTGGGCCGTCACAAAACACAAAGAGCTGGCTCTTCTCGAAATCCACACATGCGGCAAGATGCGCCAGGGTTTTTTCGGCATGGGTGGGGCGTTTATAGACAAACAGAGCAATCGGGGAATACCGGCTTCGGTTATGTGTGTCCATATCTCGGGGCTAGATTATATCATTGAACCCCTGACGACTCGAATCCAGCCTACGGTTGGTTGAGGATGAGTAGCTTGACCACTTCATTCAGGCAACAGGCGAACCGTCCAGCATAAAGCGAGCTGCTGGAGCCTCGGCGCCATGCCTTGCGGTAGGGCCGGGCGGCTCTCCTGGCGACTGGGCCAGGCCCGACGCGGACAGAGACGGATAGACCGAATTCTTGCGAGATCGGCGCCTTAGCGGTATCATCTGACTGCCTCTAGGCTCGACGCTCCAAGCCTGGCGTAGTCGCCAGGCTTGCTTCTTGAAACAGCAGAGAGGCAGATGCAGCGCAGGCGCAACGTTCTGTTGATCGTGTCATCCTACCCCACCGGTAAGGCTTGATGAATTTTTTGCACACGCTTACGGTGTTTCACCGCCAGCGTTTTACGAACCCCTATCTCGCTAGCGCCCGCCACATCGCCTGGCAGGTTCGTAAAATATTCAACCAATTTCCTTGTGTGCTGCATGTCGAAAGGCTTCGGGTCGAGATCGGCAACAAGACTGTCGCCAACGGCTGTGGCGCCTTGCTGAATGCCCTCGGCTACTATGATCCGAACAACATGCGCTTTGTGGAAGACCTGGCTCGCCGAGGTGCGTTTCAGACCTTTCTGGACATCGGTGCGAACATCGGCATCTATTCTCTCATCGTAGCCCAGGCCCCTACAACTCTTGTCCATGCCTTCGAGCCTCACCCAGACACATACCGGATGCTGAACACAAACATTCGGCTCAACTGCTTTGAAGACCGCATCCGTAGCTATGCGCTGGCATTGTCGAACCAGGAAGGTGTTTTGCAGTTCCTAGATGTGCCAGGAAACGCTGTCAACAGACTCGTCGAGAATCCATCTCCGGAGCAGGCCACTGTGCCGGTGCAGGTAGTCAGTGGTGAGCATTTCTGCACACGTGAGGGAATTACACCCGAGATCATGAAGATTGACGTAGAAGGCCATGAGCTATCGGTGCTACGGGGCTTTGGACCTGTGCTGGGGGAGGCTCGGCTCCTGCTGGTCGAAATCAAGAAGTCAAAGCACGAAGTATGTGAGCTGCTCAAAGCCTACCACTTCCAGGGGCCATTCAAGGTTGATTTCCGGAGGCGCACCTTGTCGCCTACCTTCCAGAGCTATGAGGACGATGTCTTTGTACATGCAGGGGCAGAGGACCTCTTGCACCGGCATGGTTATCAGATTGACAGGGAGGCATGATATGAAAATATCAGGCGATGTGAGAGATAAGCACAACCAGTTCAGCAGCAACAACCGGATTGCCAAGGCTCTATAGCGAGGCAGTGGGTGGTTACCTCTGTTCGTTTGCTAATCCAACGTGGCCACCGAGCGCTTTGGCGCGATCAACTCTTTCGTCGCCTGCTCCAAAACTCAGGATGGCTGTTAAGCGCGAACGTGGTCACAATGGGGATAGCCCTTGTGCAAAGCGTTCTCCTGGCTCGCGTGCTTGGCGTCGAAGACTACGGCGCCTATACCTTGATCACCACCTATACATTTGCGGTTAGCCAGTTTGCTGATTCGCGGGTTTGGGAAACGGTCATCAAGTATGTCACCCATTTCAACGAACAGGGTAGCCCGGAACGCGCGACAGCCACTGTAAAATTGAGCTATCTAATTGACGCGATTACCGGTTTGGTCGCCTTTGGCGCTTTATGGTTCACAGGAGACTGGGCCGCGAGCATCTTTGCCAAGAACCCAGGGTTAGCGCCCCTGTTTCACATCTTCTCAATATCCGCATTACTAGGCATCCCTGTAGGAACGTCCACTGCTCTCATGCGCATTGCCGGCCACTTCAAGTTCCTTGCCGTAGAGACTGCCGCCAGTAATATCATCAGGCTAGGGCTGATCGGGGTTGTCATCGTTGCCGGTTGGGGCCTCCCCGGCGTGATCGTGGCGTCCGTTCTAGTAGCGGCCATTCGTACCATTTGGCTCCTCTGGCTCGGCGTCCGCGCTGCCAGAGACCTGCACCTTGCGCCCTGGGGCCAGGCGCCCCTTCAACTGTTACGTGGGGAGTTTCGCCGTGTTATTCGCTTTACGTTTTACACCAACCTCGGTGGTACAAGCCGGCTTGTTACTACAAGAATGGACACACTCCTGCTTGGTTGGCTTGCAACACCTTCCGATGTTGGGTTATATCGCTTGGCCAGAACGCTCGCCGATCCGTTAGTTGTCGCCCTGGGCCCAATTTATCAGACTGTATATCCGGAAATTTCTAGACTGGTCACTCATGGACAACACCGCCAGGTGATATCCTTACAGAAGAAACTCTCATTGTCAATACTTGCCATAATTGTTCCAATCTGCGCGCTCATGGTATTCGCAGCGCCTTATTTCGTGCCCCTATTGTTGGGTGACGAGTATCGAGCTGCGATTCTACCCACGCAAATCATGACGTTTCAAATCGTCTGGACCGTATTGATCTGGTTCCCTGCCTGGATGTTGTCACTTGAACTCTCTCGGACCTTGACAATTCTCAACTGGATAGATGCGTGCATTTACATTGCGCTATTGATGCTGCTCATCCCGCCCTTTGGCGCTCTAGGAGCAGCGGGCGCTACTGTGATACGCTATGTAGTCTGGACTGCTATGGCCTTAGGGGTATTTGCTAACATTCGCGGTTCTGTAATTCGACTGGAAAACGCTTATGAGTCAAGCTGATTACATTGCAAAGATGAACCGTTATTATGAGGCAAAATGGAAATCTCACGATGGGTTTTGGAGTAGCCAATATAAGGGCGCCGGTTTGGTTAAGGGAATCACTTTATACCAGCGGCGTAACGAGGCCATAGTCTCTGCAATCCATGAGCATCAAGCCGCTATTCTTGATATTGGCTGTGGAAAGGGAGATCTCCTCTATCTACTTGCGAACAAGGCGGACAAGCTAGTGGGCATTGATCCCGCTTTTGTCAATGTGGATAAAACTCGAAGCAATCTCCGCAGCTGTGGCATTACCAATGCCAATGTGATATTGGGTGTCGCGGAGCATGTGCCTCTACCAGATGCGCAGTTTGATGTAGTCATTATGGCTGATGTAATCGAGCACATCCCTGATACCGAGGCTGTACTCCATGAAGTCAGACGCTTGTTGCGCCCCGGTGGGATCTTTATATGTGTCACACCTCGACGAAACCTCCTTTTCACTTTTACCTTTATTGATGAACTATTGCGCCGGTTCTATCGCCGGCTTATGAATAAGCCCATTGAAAACGCGGAAAGCCATCCCTTCGAGCGATTCCTCTCCAAACAAGAGCTCGAGGACACGCTACAACGCGCCGGATTCAAAATCGAATGCTATCGCGCCATCTGTTTTTTTCCAGGTCCGGAAGGAAGAAGTATTCTTTTGTCCCTACTCGATCGTCTCTATCAGCGCCTTAGTCCGGAGCAAGGTCAGCGACTGTTTGCGCTCCTCATTCGACTTTTCAACCAAGTTGAGAAGTTACAGTTTCTTAATCAGAAACAGCTTTGGATAGCTCGGATATAACGTCACGTCCGAACCTAAAACGGTCACTCCTAAACAATCAATGGCTGCTCGCACACTATACATACTTTACACCTCAGACTTATAAAATATTATGGAACACTTCTGGGATGATCCCAATCGCGATTTTCGCCAACGCTATCTGTTGCCGGAGCAGTTCGTCTGGAACATCAACTCGTTGCCGCGCATTGACTTTGATGGATATACCTCGGTCGTTCTTGACCTATTGCCGCCACCACCTGCTGTCATTCTAGATGCAGGTTGCGGTCCAGGACTGGGCACGAAGCTGTTGGTTGAGCGTGGATATAAAGTGACGGGCATTGACTACAGTGAACGTGGTATCGGGTTTGCCCGTCTGATGGTACCCCAGGCCGAGTTCGTCCACACGGACGTTCGCCAGTTGGAATCACAACAACAGCTTCATGGGCAGTTCGATGCTGCTATTCATGTCGAGGTGATTGAACATATCCCACCGGAATATCACACGCAAGTATTGACGGGTATTCGGTATACACTGCGCCCTGCCGGAAGCTTGGTCTTAACGGTTCCATCTGTCAACATGCCCCTTAACAAGTGGCACTA
>DATLZJ010000696.1:0-2890 GCA_035574055.1 Caldilineaceae bacterium | reverse complement strand
GGCCCCATGCTGCAAACAGCCTGCTCGGTGCCCGTCGCCAAAGATATGGTCGTCCGCACCAACACGGAGCAAGTCAAGGCCACCCAAGAGGCCAACTTGGCCTTCATCCTGCTCAACCACCCGCTGGACTGTCCCATCTGTGACAAGGGCGGCGAGTGCCCGCTGCAAGACCAGACCATGCGTTTCGGGCCGGGCATCAGCCAGCTTGTCGAACCCAAGCGCCGCAAGAAAAAGCACTATCTGATCTCCGACACGATTGTGCTGGACCAGGAACGCTGCGTGGTCTGCTGGCGCTGCATCCGCTATCTGGAAGAGTGGGAAGACAAGCCGCAGCTCGGCCTCTTTGAGCGGGGCGGGGAGACCATCATTGATATCCAGGACGGCAGGCCGGTGGATGCCAAGACCAGCGGCAACATCATTGACATCTGCCCTGTCGGCGCGCTGACCAGCCGGGTCGCCCGCTTTGCCTACCGCCCGTGGGAGATCGAGCGGACGCCGAGCATCTGCACCCACTGCGCCGTGGGCTGTAACCTGCGCATTGACAGCCGCACCCATACGGTGCGCCGAGTGGTCGGGCGCGAGAATATGGCGGTCAACGACCAGTGGCTTTGCGACAAAGGGCGCTTCGCCTACACCTATGTCAACGATCCGGAGCGGCTGACCATGCCGCTGCTGCGCAAGGCGGGCAAGCTGACGCCCGTCTCTTGGTCCGAGGCGCTCCAGTATGTGGCGCAGCGGCTGAACGAGATCAAGCAGCGCAACGGCGCCGACGCCATCGGCGGCATCGGCAGCGCCAAGCTCTCCAACGAGAGTAACTACCTCTTCCAACGCTTCTTCCGCCAGATCATCGGCACCAACAACATTGACCACCGCGACGGGAGCGATGTGGCGGCCCTGCCTGGCGGTATGCCGGCCCTGGCCGATGTGATGAAGCCCCAATATGGCCCGGACCCCAAGGTAGATACCATTGTGCTGGTCGGCATTGACCCCAGCGAAGAGCTGCCGGTGCTGGACCTGCACCTCAAGCGCGCTGTGCGCCGCGGCGGCGCCAAGCTGATCATCGCCCACCCGCGCAAGATCGAGCTGACCCGCTACGATGGCCCCTACCTGGGCTATCGCCCTGGCAGCGAGGTGACGCTGCTCAACGCGCTGGCCCAGGCGGTGGTCTCTGCGGCAAGCGAGAAGCCCCAGGGCGCCGATGTGCTGCCGAAGGTCAGCGACCGGCAGCTGCGCGACCTGACCGGTGTAGACGCCGCCGAGGTGAAGCGGGCCGCCGAGCTATTGGCCGGCAGCAAGCAGCCGCTGATCCTATATGGCCCCATGATCGCGCGCGGGGCGGCGGGCGCCGCGGTGCGCGCCGCGCTGGGCAATCTGGCGCTGGCCGCAGGCGGCGCGCACCGGCTGGCCTATGTGGGCCTGGAGGCCAATAGCCTGGGCGCACGCGATATGGGTGTTCTGCCCACCCACCTGCCGGGCTATGGCGCGCTGGAGGACCCGGCCGCCCGCCAGCCGTTCGAGCGGGCGTGGGGCGCGGCCCTGCCCACGGCCCCCGGCCAAAGCTACCGCGCCATGCTGGACCAGGCCGGCGGCGCGCTCAAGGCGCTCTACATCATGGGCGCCAACCCCGCCACCGAGCATCCCGCCTGGGCGGCCAACCTGGAAAAGCTGGATCTGCTGGTTGTCCAAGACCTCTTCCTGACTGAGACCGCGGCCAAGGCCCATGTCGTCCTGCCTGCGCTGGGCTGGGCCGAGGTAGACGGCACCTTCACCAATCTGGAGCGGCGGGTGCAGCGCGCGCCCAAGGCTGTGCGCAACCCGGAGAGCAAGGCCGCGCCCGACTGGATGATCCTGGATCACCTCGCGACCCGCATGGGCGTCAACTGGCCCTATGCCGATGAGCAAGCCATCACCAAGGAAATCTCCCAGGTTGTGCCCCTTTACCAGGGCATGAGCTGGGATGCGCTTGGCGACCAGGGCCTGCAATATGATGCGACGGCGGTCCGCCCGCAATTCACCTTCCGCGCCGTTGAGCAGCCGCCGCTGCCTGCTGCCGCCGAGGGCGCGCTTGACCTGGTGACGGGCACGGTGCTCTATGACGGCGGCGTGCTCTTTAGCAAGACCAAACAGATGCAAAACATGGCCTTCGGCCAATCCGCCGGTCTCAATCCGGCAGATGCGGCCCGCTTGGGCATTGCCGAAGGCGATACCCTGGTCGTCCGCACCGGGCCAGGCGAGCTGACCCTGGCGGCCAAGCTTGTGTCCACCGTGCGCCCCGGCACCGTCTGGATTCCGGAGGGCTTGCCCGGCGCGCCGGTCGGGTTGCTGGTGAGCAACGGCGAACCGGCGACGGCGACGGTCAGCCCGGCGGCTGTGGCCCTGGCTGCCGGCTAGTCCGATCCCACCTCAACGACTTGACAAACGCCTTGAGGAATACTTTGAGGAGCGACTAGAGGAACTATCTATGGACTGGCTGAACCTGCTGATCTTGCCGCTGCTCCGCTCGGTGGTGTTGATCGTGATCCTGCTCACCGGCTTTGCCTACCTAACGTGGTATGAGCGCAAGCTGCTGGCCCGCTTCCAGGTGCGCTATGGCCCCAACCGGGCCGGCCCCTATGGGCTGCTTCAGCCTGCGGCGGATGCCATCAAAGCCTTCTTCAAAGAGGAGATCGTCCCCAACCACGTAGACCGTTGGGTCTATCTGATGGCGCCCGCGCTGGCCTTAATCCCGGCGCTGGTGATCTGGGCGGTGATCCCGGTTGCGAAGGGCGTGCCCGCCATCGCCGATGTCAATATCGGCTTCCTGTGGATCCTTGCCATTGCCGGCGTCGAGAGCTACGGCGTCATCCTGGCAGGCTGGAGCAGCAATAATAACTACTCGTTGCTGGGCGCG
>DATLZJ010000695.1:0-5461 GCA_035574055.1 Caldilineaceae bacterium | reverse complement strand
GGCTACTCGGTGGGCAAGATGCTGGCGATGGCCTATGTTCGCACCACCCATGCCTGGCCGGGCAGCAAGGTGGTGGTCCTGAGCAACGGGCGGCCGGTGATGGCTGTGGTCAGCCAGACGCCCTTCTTTGACCCCAGCGGCGCCCGGATGCGCGCCAAGGCGTCCGATGGGCCGGAGCGGGTTGCGCCCGTCGCCGGCGATGGTCCCCCGCCTGCCCCGCCGCCGGTTGTCCGCCCGCCGGTGCGCAAGGGCAAGGGGGTACACAGCTCATGAACCACCAGCGCATGAACCATCACTCCCTGAACCGCTGGCGGTTCCGCCAGAAGAGCGCCAGCTTTCCGAGCGCCGGCCTGGCGGGCCGTCAAGTCTACGGCAATCGCTATAACACCATTGTCATCGGCGTCGGCGCAATGGGCAGCGCCACCCTCTACCACCTGGCCCGCCGCGGGCGGCGAGTCTTGGGGTTGGAACGCTTCGATGTGCCCCACGACATGGGCTCCAGCCACGGCTACACGCGCATCATTCGCCTGGCCTATTACGAGCATCCTTCCTATGTCATGCTGCTCAAGCGCGCCTATGAGCTATGGCGCGAGATCGAAGCACGTGCGGGCGAAAAGCTGCTCCACATCACCGGCTCAATTGACGCCGGCCCGGCGGATAGCTGGGTCTTTAAGGGGTCGCTCCAGTCGGCCATCGAGCACGACCTGCCCCACGAGGTCTTGACCGGGCTGGAGCTGGCCGAACGCTTCCCCGGCTACCGCCTACCCCAGGATACGCTGGCCCTCTACCAGCCCCAGGGCGGCTTCCTTGCGCCCGAACGCTGTATCGTGGCCCACTGTTTTGCGGCGCTGGAGCTGGGGGCCGAGATTCACGGTCGCGAGGCCGTGGTGGGTTGGGAGGCGCTGGGCGATGAAGGGGTGCGCGTCCACACCACCCGCGCCAGCTATGAGGCCGACAGCCTGGTGATCACCGCAGGCGCCTGGAACGACCAGATGATGGGCTTCCTGCGCGGGCTGGCTGTGCCCGAACGCCAGGTGCTGGCCTGGTTCCAGCCGGAGCGACCGGAGCTATTCCGCACCGACAACTTCCCGGTCTTCAATCTCCTGGTGGATGAGGGGCGCTTCTACGGCTTCCCCATCCACGGCGTGCCCGGCTTCAAGATCGGCAAATATCACCACCTGGAGGAAGCCAGCGCCGCCGATGAGGTGGATCGGGAGGTCAGCCCCGAGGATGAAGCGGTGCTGCGCGACTGCGCCTCTCGCTACTTCCCCAAGGCTGCCGGGCCGACCATGACGCTCAAGACCTGCATCTTTACCAACGCGCCCGACGGGCACTTTATCCTCGACCTGCACCCCGACTATCCGCAAGTCGCCTACGCCTCGGCCTGTTCGGGGCATGGCTTCAAGTTTGCCAGCGTCATCGGCGAGATCCTGGCCGACCTGGCCCAATACCGCCGCACGCGCCACAACATCGAGCTATTCAGCCACGAGCGCTTCTTGGGCGGAGATACCGGTGGGCGGCTGGGGGAGCGGCCTACCGCCGTGCGCCGTCACGCCGGCGAGGGACATGGCATAGATGGCGCGGGCTTCGCCCACCAGCGCAGCGAGCAACGCGCCCGCCGCCAGGACGAGACGATCCGCTCACCGTGGGAGTAGGCACATGAAAGTCAAAATACCGTCTGTGCGTGCAGATGAAGACTTTTATCATTGGGAGATGGAGAAGTCCGTTCTAATCCTGTTTGATGAGCAGTAAAGTAGAAGGTCATGAGACTCACAGCAATCATCGAGCGTGAAGGGGACGGCTACGTTTCTTTATGCCCGGAGCGAGACATCGCCAGTCAGGGCCGGAGCGTGGAAGAAGCGCGGGACAACCTTCGAAGGCATTGACGCTTTTCTTTGAAACAGCATCACCTGAAGCGATCCAACAATGGCTTCGAGGAGAGACTTCCGCAAGGAGGTGATGCATGGCACCCTTCGGCTATTTACTCCTTGACAACAGGCAAAATCCCATGTGATAATTGTGCAACTCACGCAATTGAGCGATTTGCGCAATTGGATTGGACAGGCTCGAAAGAGGTGGATCGTGGAGAAGACTGTGAGCGCCTACGAGGCGCGACGCAAGTTTGGCCAATTATTGGAAGAAACCTTTTATCAGAAGGATCATTTTATCGTAGAGCGGTCAGGTAGACCGATGGCCGTGCTTGTGCCCGTTGATGACTATCAAAAGTGGCAGCGGCTCAGTAAAGAACGCGTCTTCGCCCTGCTCGAGGAAGTGTGGGAGCGAACACGCGCTGTCCCCGAAGCCGAACTGGAGGCAGATATCTCCCAAGCGCTGGCTACCTTGCGCCGGGAACAGCACAGCAAACCATCGGGGGAGCCGGAAGGTTAGTCTGCCAGGCGACGCTCGGCATGTTAAAAGCTGTTCTCGACGTCGGTCAATATGTGAGTGCCGCCATCCAAGGCCAGGGCCACCCGGCACAGATTCTCATGGCTTGGCGCGAAGGTCTGTTTGAATTGGTGACCTCAGACGCGATCCTCGACGATCTGCGGCGCGTCTTGTGCTATCCCCACATTCGCAAACGGCACAACTGGAGTGATGAGCAAATCACCCTGTTTGTCGACTCGCTCGCATTGGCAGCCACGCGTACAGCAGGCCGTCTCACGGTGCAGGTAGTGAAAGACGATCCGACCGACAACAAAATTCTGGCCTGCGCCGAGGAGGGTCAAGTCGACTATATCGTCGCCAGTGATGAGCACTTGACCAAACTAGGTACCTACGCCGGCATCCCCATCGTGACGCCGCGGCGCTTTTTGGAACTGCTGCAAGAAGACGCCGTGTAGAGCGACCGTGCTGCTCACGTCTTGCCAGTTTGCGAACCTCGGCGCAGTGGACCGCGAGCATTCTGGTTCCTGGATATAAATCTGCTTTCCATTCTCCATGATTTTGGAGTTCATCAAGGTGGAGCAATGACCTCATGGCATCTGTGACCCGTGAAGAGATGTTGGCGTACCTACAGCGATACCCGGCTGTTGAGGAATTTATCAGGACAGAATGCCGTCATACCCCTATTGAAGTGCGTTGGAAGCAAACAGTTACCTTGGCGGATTTCGCTAAGACGTTGCCGTCTAATACCGTTCATCGGGAGCAAGAAGTAGCAGAAGTGCGTAACCGATGCGCACAGTTGAGGGCAGCCTACGGTGAGTGTTCCGAGCCTTCCTAATTGGTTTGCCTTAGCCCTTGAATTGGATTGGAGCTGCATCGAGACCTGGACCCGACAATTTGCCGAGGTGCTTGAGCGCCCAGAGATTTGGGAGGACGTTGCGCGGCTCAAGCCAAAGCATAATCAGTAAGTCCACGGTATCAGTAAGTCCACGGTTGCCCTCGGTTCCCTATCGCCCGTAAGGAGCGTTCCATGCAAGCTACCGCCGACCTTGTGATCATCGGCGCCGGCATCGTCGGCAGCAGTTGTGTCTACCATCTGGCCCGGCGCGGCTGGAAAAATATGGTGGTCATTGACCAGGGGCCGCTCTTCCAGACCGGCGGCTCTACCTCCCACGCGCCGGGGCTGGTCTTCCAGACCAACGCAGCTAAGACCATGTGCGAGCTGGCCCAATATACCGTGCAGCTCTATTCCAGCCTAGAATGGGAGGGTCAGCCCTGCTTCTACCCCGTCGGCGGCATCGAAGTGGCCTACACCCCGGCGCGCTGGCATGACCTGCACCGCAAGCTGGGGCTGGCCCGCTCCTGGGGCCTCAAGGGCGCGCGGCTGTTGACGCCGGCTGAGGTGCAGGCGATGATCCCGATCCTCGACCCCGCGGTCATCCACGGCGGCTACTATGTGCCGAATGACGGCATCGCCAAGGCAGTGCGCGCCGCGACCGCCCTCTGCCGCGCCGCCGAGGCGGCAGGCGCTGCCGTTTGCTATGGCAACACTACCGTGACCGGCTTTGAGACCCGCGGCGGCAAGCTCTACGGCGTCCACACCAACCAGGGGACCATCGCCACCGAGCGGGTGCTGCTCTGCGCGGGCATTTGGGGACCCAAGATCGGGCGGCTGGCCGGCATCTCCGTGCCGTTGACCCCAGTACAGCACCAGTACGCCATCACCGCGCCCATCCCCCAACTGGCCGCCGACCGGGAGCAGGAGGTAGTTCACCCCATCCTGCGCCACCAGGACGCCAGCATGTATTTCCGCCAGATGGGCGACCGCTACGGCATCGGCAACTACCGCCATGAGCCGCTGCTGGTCGAGCCGGAAGCGATCCTGCCGCCGGAGGAGGCCAAAGTCATGCCTTCGGTCATGAAGTGGACGCCGGAACACTTCACCGCCGCAGCCCGCTACACTGCCGAGCTGCTGCCGCCCCTAGCCCAGGCCGAGCTGGACTACAAGATCAACGGGATGTTCTCCTTCACGCCCGACGGCAACCCCCTGATCGGCGAATCCGAAGTGGCCGGGCTGTGGGTGGCCGAGGCGGTCTGGGTGACCCATGGCGGCGGCGTGGGCCGGGCCGTGGCCGAGCTGCTGGACACCGGCGTCTGCGCCTGGGACCTGCGCGAGCTGGACTTGCATCGCTTCCACGCCCACGCCCACACCAAACCCTACATACGCGCCCGCGGCGCTCAACAATACCGGGAAGTCTACGACATCATCCATCCCAAGCAGCAGATGGAACAGCCCCGCCCCCTGCGCGTCACCCCCTTCCACCCGCGCTTGGTGGAGTTGGGCGGCGTCTTCTTCGAGAGCGCCGGCTGGGAGCGCGCTCAGTGGTATGAGAGCAATCGCCGCCTGCTGGAGGAGGTGGACGTTCCCGAACGGGACGAGTGGGCCGCCCGCTACTGGTCGCCCATCGAGGGGGCAGAGCATCACGCCACCCGCAACGGCGTTGCCCTCTACGACCTCTCTCCCTTCACTAAGATTCGGGTCGAGGGGCCGGGCGCGCTGGCCTATCTCAACTACCTGGCTGCCAACCAGGTAGATGTGCCGGTGGGCAAGGTCGTCTATACCGCCATGCTCAACGCACGCGGCGGTATCATGTGCGACTTGACCATTACACGCCTTGCCCCCGATGTCTTCCTGGTGCTGACGGGCGGCGGGGTGGGTATGCATGACCTGGCCTGGATCCGGCGCAACGCGCCGCGCGATGGCTCGGTCACTATCAACGATGTGACCTCGAGCTACTGTGCGCTGGGGCTGTGGGGGCCAAAGGCGCGCGCGGTCTTGCAGCCGGTCGCCGAAGAGGACCTCTCCAACGCGGCCTTCCCCTACTTCACCGCGCAGCCGATCACCATCGGCTATGTGCCGGCGTTGGCGCTGCGCGTCTCCTATGTGGGCGAGCTGGGCTGGGAGCTATACGCGCCGGCGGAATATGGCTTGCAATTGTGGGATACGCTCTGGGAGGCGGGTCGCGGCCACGGCATCATCGCGGCGGGCGGCGGCGCGTTCGATGCGCTGCGGCTGGAG
>DATLZJ010000694.1:0-2066 GCA_035574055.1 Caldilineaceae bacterium | reverse complement strand
CGGGTGTTGCGCCCGGCGGGGCTGTTGCGCCCGATGATGGAACCGGACGAGCCGCAACCCCACCTCTTTGCCCAGGGATTGGGGGCGCTGGTGCTGGTGGCTGCGACGGTGTTGCTCTGGAGCGGCGCGGCGGTCGCCGGCTGGGTGCTGGCCTGGGTGGTCGTGGTGCTGGCCGGGGCTAATTTGTTCCTGGGCTTCTGCCTGGGCTGCTTCCTCTATTACCAGCTTGCCCGCCGCGGTTTCCGCCCGGATTTGCCCGTCTGGAAATCTGCTTAAGTCGTTTTCTGCCGGAATGGCTCAAGGGAGCATTGAGCAACCTATGTTGGCTGACCTGCTGGCTGAACGATTCCTCCTCCTGCTTGCGGCGCTGTTGCTCACCCTGATCCTCTACTGGCTTTGGCGCGTCCTATCGGCCTACCGGTTGGCCCGGCGGGCGCGCCAGGAACTGCCCGCGGAGCTGGCGACGCTGGTGCCGCCCGGCCGGCCCGCTCTGCTCTACTTCACCGCGCCCGACTGCGCCCAATGCCGGCTGCGCCAGGCGCCCATCCTGGCCCAATTGGGCGCGCTGGCCCAGGAGACAAAACGCGAGCTGTCCATCCACACGCTGGACGCCATCCAGCATGACTCGCTCGCCCGCTTTTTCGGCATCATGACCGTGCCGACCACCATTTGGCTGGACGCCGAGCGCCGGCCCGTCGCCGTCAACCACGGCCTTGCCACGCTCGACCAGCTTCGCCGCCAGCTCTTCGTCGTCCGCAGCGCCTGACGCCGCCCATCGCATCCCTGTAGACCCGCTAGCCAGGGTTGTCCCCTGCTTCAACCTTTTGGCCGCGCCGCGCTCCGGTCGTATAATGGAGCCATGAGCCAGTTGACCCAACCTTCCACCTCCCAGGAGCACTCCCAGGATCAATTGACGCGCGACCAACTGCTGCAAGAGTTGCAAGTCTCCCAGAGGCAGGTCGTCCGGCTGCTGGAGGCCATGGCCGACGTGCAGGACTGGCAGCCGGAGCCGGTGGAATGGTCCTTTCGCCTGATCGCCGCCCACCTGGCGACGGTGGAGAAGAGCTGCCACCTGCGCCGGGTCATGAAGATCGCCTCCGGTGAGACGCCCCATTTCGACCATTACTTCAACGTGGGGGCCAACTTTGCCGGTGTAGACCTGCGCGATTCCCTGCGCCGCTGGGAATCGACGCGCCGGCAGCTCATCGCCTTTGTGCGCGACCTGTCCGAGTCGCAACTGACCTTCGTCGGCTTCCATGAAACGGTCGGCCCCATGACCGTGCTGGACGCGTTGCAGGAGATGTTGGACCAGGACCAGGGCAACCTTCGCCATGTCCGCCAATTGATCGTCGCCTACCACGAAGAGGCGCAGTAGCCACTGTGTTCGAGTTGATCTTTCTGGGCACCTCCGCGTCTGCCCCTTCCGTCCATCGCGGGCTTTCCTCGGCGCTGGTGATCGCCAATGAGTTCCGCTTTATGATTGACTGCGGCGAGGGCACACAGCGCCAGATTCTGCGCAGCGGGCTAGGCTTTCGCCGGCTAGACCGCATTCTCCTCACCCACGGCCACCTGGACCACATCTTGGGCCTGGGCGGCCTGGCGAGCACCCTGGGCCGCTGGGAGGCGCTGGAGGAGCTAAATATCTATGGCGGGATGCCGGCCCTGGCCCGCGTCCATGCGCTGATGGAGGTTGTCTTTGGCGCAAACCAGCTTCCCAAGGTCGGCGTCTCCCTCAACCTGATCGAGGAAGGGCTGATCTTCGAGGCCAAGAACTTCACCGTCACCGCCTTCCCAGTGCCCCATCGCGGTGAGGGCTGTTTCGGCTTTCTCTTCGAGGAAAAGAGCCGCCGTCCCTTTCTGGCCGAGCGAGCCGAGGCGCTGGGCATCCCCCAGGGGCCGGTGCGCCGCGACCTGGCGAACGGGCAGGCGGTCACGTTGCCCGATGGCCGCATCATCGAGCCGGAGAGCGTGCTGGGTCCACCGCAGCGGGGGGCGCGCCTCTGTTTTGTCGGCGATGTGAGCCACACCGGCCCGCTCCATACCTACGCCAATGAGGCGGACCTGTT
>DATLZJ010000693.1:0-4834 GCA_035574055.1 Caldilineaceae bacterium | reverse complement strand
CCGCCTGTCCTGCCGATCTGGCCGGCTATGCCGAGGCGCTTCCTCCTGTGCTGGCTGAGGCCGCAGGCGATCAAGCAACCATCGAGGCATGGCTGCGGCGCTGCGGCGTCCTGACCAATGACCGGGGAGCAGTCGTCTTGGCCCAAATAGACGACGATGGCTTACCAGACGCCATTGTCTACCCCACCGTAATCTCTGACCTCGGTTATGGTCCGGACGGCGCCCAGGGCGCCGTTTTGATTTACCACACCCACCGCGGCGAGAGCGAGACGGGCGGTTACACCCTGGTGGCTGCCCCGGAGATTTACGGCCAGCCGGCCCCGCTGGCCGTGGATGACCTCAACGCCGACGGGCGCATGGATGTCGCTTGGACCGTCACCGGCTGCTCTACCTTTTGTGTGCTGGAAGTGCAGATGTGGACCTGGGACGGCGACGCTTATCTGGCGCTGATCGAGCCTGGCGCAACCATTGCCGAGGGAACCGCCGCCTTTGCGCCGCTAGACAGCGGCGACCCCGGCGCCGGCCAGCAACTGGTCTTGACGGGCGGGGTGAGCGGTATGCCCGAAGGCGGGCTGGCTGTGCCCCATACCGAGCTATGGCAGAGTGTGGACGGCGGCCTGTACCGGCGGGTGCGCTGGGAGTATGACCGGAGCGTCGAGGGCAACGATTGCCTGGGGCTGCGCCTGGTCGAGGCTGATGTGGCGCTCCGGGCATCGGATGCATTGGGCTACCAGCCGGCCATCGAGCTATACCGCGCTGCCCTGGACCCGGCGCTGAAGACCTGTAGCATTTTGGGGCTGGCGGCCGAGGAGGAGCGGGCGCTGCTTGAGGGGCTGGCGTCGTTCCGGCTGGTTCAAGCCCAGGGGTTGAGCGGCGACCTGGGCGCGGCTGAGGAGACCTTGGCGACGCTGGCCGAGCAGCAGCCGGAAAGCCCCTATACCGAGGCGGCGACTCTGTGGCTGGACGCGCTGATGACTGAGAATGACCCGGCCCTGGCGTGCGCTGCCGTCGCTTCGATCTTTGCCGCTCATCCAGAGCTTTGGCAGATCACCGACCATTTCGGCTACAACCATCCGGCGCTGGCCGCAGGCCAGGTCTGTTATATCCCCTAAAATCAGCGGGAGCGGCTGGTGACCACCGGCGTTCCGGCCATCATGGCCTCCAGCACCATCATCCCAAACCCTTCGTAGAGACTGGGAAAGACAAAGGCCGTCGCCAATGCATAGAGCGCCGGCTTGTCTGCCTCGTCCACCCAACCGCAACAGACTACCTGCTCCGCGCCCAACCCCTGCTCTGCCGCCAACCGCCGCGGGTCGGGCGCAAAGGCGCTGTCCTGCTCCGGCAGTTTGCCCGCAATGACCAGCTTGACCGCCGGGTCGCCGCCCTGTTCCAGGTAGCGGCGATAGGCCCGCAGGGTCGCGGCCAAATTCTTGCGGATGTCGAAGCCGCCCAAGTAGAGAAAGAAACGCGCCGGCAACCGGTACTTGGTCCGCACCCGGTCCATCTGCTCCGCCGCGGGCCGGGGCGCGTCCGGCTGGTTTGGCCCGTGATAGACGACATGGATGCGCTCCGCGGGGATGTGGAGATGCTGGGCGATGTCGCGCGCGCTGGCCTGGCTGACGGTCAGGATCGCCGCCGAGCGGCGGGCGGTATGCGCGACCAGGGCCGTATAGAGGCGCTGGCGCAGGCCGCCCCGGTAGGCAGGCAGCCGATAGGGGATCAGGTCATGGATGGTGACGCAGACGGGGACCGGCTGCCACCAGGGGGCCGCCCAGTAGGGAACCCACAGCAGGTCGGCCCCCAGCCGCGCCGCGGCGCGGGGAACGGCGACCTGCTCCCACCACAGCTTACGCCAGTTTTCCGGCCAGGCCGGCAGCGCCACCGGCGCGGGCGTCACCCCAGCAGGGGTCGCGAGCGGAAAGCAATCAACGCCAGGCAGCAGCAGCGAGAGGTGAACATCCTCCGCCTGGCGAGGCAAGTAGGCGAGCAGATGGTCAATATATTGGCCGCTGCCGGTGGCGGACCGGCCCACGAACCAGCCGTTGATGGCAATGTGCATGGGCGGTGATGGGCGCGGGACGGTGTGACGGGTTAAATTCCCTGGCGGCGCGCCCACTCGATGGTGCGCTGTAGCCCCTCGTCCAGGCTCACTTGGGGCTGCCAACCCAGCTCGGCGGCGGCCTTGCGGTTGTCCAGATAGGTCGCCCGCACCTCGCCCACCGGACGAGGAACGTAGCTCGCCGCCTGATCGTAGCCGGTGAAGGCGGCCAGCTTGCGGTGAAGGGTGTTGATGTCGGTGGGGACGCCGGTGCCGATATTGTAGACGCCGGTGCAGGCGCTCTCCAACGCAAGCAGGTTGGCGCGGGCGACATCGCCTACATAGGTGAAGTCACGGGTCTGGCCGCCGTCGCCCGTGATGCGCGTGGCCGCGCCGGCCAGCATCGCGCCCACAAAGATCGCCACGACGCCGGCTTCGCCCTTGCTGTCCTGGCGGGGGCCATAAATGTTGGCGTAGCGCAGCGCCACGGTGGGCAGCTTGTAATTCTGCTGGTAGAGGTCCAGGTGAAGCTCAACGCTCAACTTGTTAGCGCCGTAATTGTCCAGCGGCCTGGCCCGGCTCCCTTCATGAAAGGGCAGCCGCTGCTCGCCGGGCGCATCCCCCTCGCCGTAGACCGCGCCGCCGGTGCTGGCAAAGACGAACTTACGACAGTTGTGCTTGCGCGCCAGCTCCAGCAAGACCAATGAGCCGACCACATTGACCTGGGCATAGGAGATCGGATCGGCCATGCTCTCGCGCACATTCGCCAGCGCGGCTTGGTGGCTGATCGCGTCAATCGCCTCGGCCTCAAAGACTTGGGCCATGCGTGGCGCATCGGTGATATCGGCCTGGTAAAAGGTCGCGCCGGCGGGGAGGTTCCGCCGGTGGCCGGTGTGGAGGTTGTCAACGATCACAACACGATGGCCGGCGGCGAGAAGGGCATCGGCGACATGGCTGCCGATAAATCCGGCGCCGCCGGTGACGAGCACATTCATGAAGCATCCTTTCTGGCGATGATGAGTGCGCCGTAGTCTGGATGGGGTACGGCGGCGTACAGACTGGGTACGCCAGAGTACCCAGGAGCATTTGAGAATTCTACCTGTCAAGGTACAATAGTGCAACCCTCTGGGGCACTGTCTTGACCCTTGGTCCACCGGAAAGTACGGGCGCGCCATGTTGATCCATAACGCGTTGATCATCTCCTTCAATGAAGCCAATCCGCTCCTGGAAAATGGCGCTGTATGGATAGACGGCGCGACCATCGGCGAGGTCGGTGACAGCCGCGAACTCTTGGCGCGCCATCCGGAGGCAGAACGATGGGACGCGGGCGGCATGGTGCTGATGCCCGGACAAATCTGCGCCCACACCCACTTCTACGGCGCTTTTGCCCGCGGCCTCTACATCCCCGGCTCGCCGGCCAAGGATTTCCCCGAAATTCTGGAGCGGCTCTGGTGGCGGCTGGATAAGGCGCTAGACCTGGAGGGGGTGCGCTGCTCGGCGGAGGTCTGCCTGGTGGATGCGATCCGCAACGGCACAACCACCCTCTTCGACCATCACGCCAGCCAGCGCGCCATTGACGGCAGCCTGGATGCTATCGCCGAGGCGGTGGACGCCAGCGGGCTGCGCGCCGTCCTCTGCTATGAAGTCACCGACCGCGATGGGCCGGAGGCGGCACGCGCGGGTATCCGCGAGAATGTGCGCTTTATCCACAAGACCGCACAGGCGCGCATCGCCCGGCAGCCCGGCGCAGAGCGGCTGGCCGCCACCTTTGGCTTCCACGCCAGCTTGACCCTCTCGGACACAACGCTGGCCGAATGTATCGCCGAGGCCAACCGCTTTCATGTGCATGTGGCCGAGCATCCGGCAGATGAATATGACAGCCTCGCCAAGTCTGGCCGGCGGGTGGTGGAGCGGCTCCACGGCTTTGGCATTACCGGGCCGGAAAGCATCCTGGCCCATTGCGTCCACATTGACGCCTGGGAGATGGCGCTGCTGCGCGAGAGCCAGACCTTTGTCACCCACCAGCCGCGCTCCAACATGAACAACGCCGTAGGCGCCGCCCCAGTGACGGAGATGTTGCGCGGGGGGATCGCTGTCTGCCTGGGCAATGATGGCTTCAGCAACGATATGTTTCTGGAGATGAAGGTCGCGGACCTGCTCCAGAAGGTCATCCATGCTGACCCGCGCTATCTAGGCGCGGACCAGGTCATGCGCATGGCTGTAGAGAACAACCGGGCGCTGGCGGCCCACTTCTTTGACCGGCCCATCGGCGTCATCGCGCCCGGCGCCTACGCCGACCTGATCCTGCTGGACTACTGCCCGACGACGCCCCTCACGCCGGCCAACATACCCTGGCACATCCTCTTTGGCGTCAGCGGCGGCCATGTCCACAGCACCATCGTCCATGGCCGGGTGCTGATGCGCAACCGGGAGTTGTTGACGATGGATGAGGCGGCCATCACCGCGGCCAGCCGCGCCGCCGCCGCCAAGACCTGGGAACGGTACTGGGCGATGTTTTAGCAGCTCTTGCAGCCGAGGCATTGCTCCGTAATGTAGGTGCGGCATCCCTGCCGCACGTTGTGTCCACCGCCAGCCGTGCGGTAAGGATACCGCACCTACACTGACTCCACTGGCGTCGATCTCTTTTGACAGCCGGACTTTCCACCAGGTAGACTCGGTTCGGATCAGATTCACGGTGAGACAAGTTGCCTTGGGTCAAGTGGATCGGGAACCAGCCTGAAGCAGAAGAGCACTGTAGAAACATGGGTAAACCAACCATTGCCGTGATCGGCGGGA
>DATLZJ010000692.1:0-7884 GCA_035574055.1 Caldilineaceae bacterium | reverse complement strand
GTCCTTTGGAACGAATGCCGTTGTATCACACCGCGCTGGATCGGCCCGCTGGCCGAAACACTGGAAGTGAATCACGGCAAAATAATTAATAGAGGAACAACGGCTTGCCCAAGACATTCCGCACCTTGGGCCGGTACTCCTTGACATCATATAGCTCATCCACATCCACGCGCTTGAGGCCGCTGGTCACGGTGCTCATGGGGATGTGGGTGTAGGTGCCGTCGCGCAGGGCTACCATGCGCCCGCTGGCCCCGCCGATGATCAAGTCCATTGCCAGGTTGGCATAGTTGACTGCCACCATCAAGTCCATCGCGTCGGGCGCGCCGGAGCGCATCAAGTAGGACAACTGCTGGTAAATGATGTTCTGGCCGGTGATGTTCTTCAGCGCCTCGCCAGTGATCATGCCGATGCCGCCCAGTTTCTGGTGGCCGTAGGCATCGGCCTCGCCATATTGGATCACCTTGCCGCCGACCATGTGGGCGCCTTCGCTGATGGTCACCATCGCGTAGTTGCTCGGATTCTCCCGCTTATCCTTCATCACCAACTCGGCCAGCCGCTCCGGGTCATAGGGCACCTCCGAGATGATGGCGCGGTCCACACCGGCCAGGTAGGAGCTGATCAGGCTGGTCTCACCGCTGTTGCGGCCAAACAGCTCGATCACGGCGATGCGCTCGTGGGAGCCGGCGCTGGTGCGCAGTTGGTGGATGAATTGCACGCTGCGGGTGACGGCTGTGCTGAAGCCAATGCAGTAGTCGGTCCCATAGACATCATTGTCCATGGTCTTGGGGATGGCGATGACCGGAAAGCCTTCGCTGTGCAGCCGCTCGCCATAGCTCAACGTGTCGTCGCCGCCGATGGGGATCAGCCGGTCAATGCCCAGGAACTCCAGATTCTTCAACACATGGGGCGTAAAGTCGCGCGGGCGGGCATCGGTGGCCTCGGCCTCGGGGTGCTGCGGGTCACGCAAGAAGGCCGGCACATCTTTATACCTGACCTTGCCGGGGTTGGTGCGGCTGGTATGCAGGAAAGTGCCGCCCGTGCGGTCAATGGTGCGAACCACCCCTTTGTCGAGCTTCTGCGTATGCTTGGCAATGCTTTCCGGGTCGTCTCGGTTCAACTCGAGCAGACCGGCCCAGCCACGCCGGATGCCAATGACTTCATGGCCCTCGTCCACTGCCCGGTAGACCACCGCCTTGATACAAGGGTTGAGGCCGGGGACATCGCCGCCGCCGGTCAAAATACCGATTCTCATTGCTCCTACTCCTTACCATCGTTTATTTTTGTCCAAATCTGGCCATAAACCATCCATCCAATTATAACACTAAGTCCCCCAGGCGCCATCGGCGGCAGGCGTCCATACGCTCACAGCTCATAGGCCCATCTATAGGCCCATCTATAGATAGATGCTGCCGGATTCAATCACCGCTGCCGTCGCCGGCCTGCGTTTCTAGGCGGGCCATCAGGCGCGCCACCGGGCGCAGGCCCATCCACCATTGCTGCTTGGGCCGCTGGAACCGCTCATCAGCCATGCGCATCACCTCTTCCAGCGGCGTCAAGCGCAGGTCGCCGCGCACTTGCCCCACCGAAATGGCCGGCGCCTCGTCGCCGGGAGACGTCTCACATTCCTGGAGAAAGTGAAGGGCGCGGGCCGCCATGCGCGTTGCCAAGATGCGGTCGAAGGGCCTCGGGTCCCCGCCCTGTTGAAGATGGCCCAGCACCGAGATACGGACGTCAAAGAGATCGCCCCCCTCTTCCTCAAAGAGGGCCGCCAGGAATTCAGTGGTATAGAGTTGGTTGGCATTTTCGTTGCGGATGAGCAGCCCCAGCCGTTTGCCGTGGGTAAAATCCTCGCGCAAGCGCAAAATATCTTCTTGCAGATCACGCAGCCGCATCCCTTCCTCGTGCAGGTAGACCCGCTCGGCGCCGGTCGCCAAAGCGCTCATCAGCGCCAAATAGCCGGAGTAGCGCCCCATCACCTCCACCACAAAGACCCGGTTGGCGGCCACCGCCGACTGCTTGATCTTGTCTACAACATCGGTGATATTGTTGAGCGCGGTGTCGGCGCCGATGCTGTATTCGGCGGCAGGGATGTTGTTGTTGATGGTCGCCGGAATGCAGATGATGGGGATATTGAAGGAGGGGAAGGTTCGCCGCTCGCGGACGAGCGCATGGGCGGCCAGATAGCCATCCCAGCCGCCGATCATCAGGATGGCGTTGATGGCGTGTGCTTCGAGGGTACGGGCGATGGCATAAAAATCACGCCCGGTAGGCTCGTGCGTGCTGGTGCCCAGTTCTGACCCGCCCAGGGGCGCCCAGCCGGTGACGCTTCCCCAGGTCAACTCCCGGATCTGGTTGTTGATCAGCCCCCGGAACCCCCGGAGCACGCCGAGCGGCTGGTAGCCCACATCTACGCTCAGGCGCACAGTGGCGCGCACCGCTGCATTCATACCCGGCGCCAGCTCGCCGGCATTGAGGATCGCCAGCCGAAAAGGCTTCTCGCCCGGTTGCGGCGCGCGCGGCATGGCCCGCACGAGCTTGTGCAGGATGTGAAAGGCCTCGCGGTAGCTCCGCCCGCGCAGCTCCATCGCCCGCTCATAGTCGTTACGCTGGAGCGCCTCGTTGACCTCGCGGGTTTTGGCGACGCTTTCCATCAACGGCTGCCGGGAGATCTTGTTATCGTGGATGGCGATCAGATATGGCTCGGTCTCCGGGGTTGCGGTTAATACTGCATCCACCGCCTCCACGCCCATGATGGTGCTGAGAATGCGGTCGTAGGCGCTGGGCGAGCCGCCGCGTTGAACATGGCCCAAGACGGTGATACGTACATCCTCGCCCAGCCGCTCCTCCAGAACCTGGCGCACATGCGCGGAGGTGATGGGGTTGCCGCGGCGATCGGTTGCTCCTTCGGCGACGATGACAATGGTATCCCGGCGGCCCATCCGCGCCCCCTCGCGCACGACCTCCACCATCCGCGTTTCCCAGTCATCCACATCGGGCGGGTTTTCCGGGATCAGCACCCATTCGGCGCCGGTGGCGATCGCGCCCATGACGGCCAGATAGCCACAGCGCCGCCCCATGACCTCGACCACAAAGGCGCGCTGGTGGCTGGCCGCCGTGCTGGTCAGGGCATCAATGGCGTTGGTGATACGATGGAGGGCCGTATCGGCGCCGATGGTGATGTCGGTGCCGACCATGTCGTTGTCAATGGAGCCGACCAGGCCGGCGATGGCTAAGAAACGATGGCGATCCGCCCGCTCTTGGCTGATGTCGCCGGCTTGGACCAGCTCGGCGACCAGCCCCGGCCACTCACGGCGCAGGGTGTCCGCGCCGGTCAGGCTGCCATCGCCGCCAATGACCACCAGGCCATCAATGCCTCGCAGAATCAGATTGCGGGCGGCTTGCCGTCGCCCATCGTGGGTGCGGAAGGCCTGGCAGCGGGCTGTGCCGATGAGGGTGCCGCCTCGCTGCAAGATGCCGCCCACATCGTTCCAGCCGATAGGGCGGATGCGTTCGCCGCCGTCAATCATGCCCTGGTAGCCCTCATAAATAGCAAAGACCTCGGCGCCCCGGTTCATACCGGCGCGTACGACGGCGCGCACCGCCGCATTCATGCCCGGAGCATCTCCCCCGCTGGTCAACACACCGATCCGTTTGGGCATACAAGCACTTTCTAAGCTTGGCGCACTGGAAGCTGTATGAAGCTTGCGATTTTTGCGATTTTTTCGATTATAGCACGGCCCAAACCCGCTTGGGGGAACGGCCCTTACAGCCGCCTACGCTGCCGGCGGCGCTTGGCGGATTTGCACAATGTGCTTAACATAAGTGGCGGCCCTTTGACAGGCGCGCGCCGGGAAGTTATACTAATCCTCGCGCAGAATGAGCGTGGAAGTCATGGGCGGAAGAGCGCCGGCGGACAGGAGCATAAGATGGCGAGACGCAGAAGCACAGTGCGGATCGGCGTGACCGGTCTGGGAGAGCGGGAGGAGTTGGTTCCCGGCGTCTTTATCAACAATCATTATCGGGGCTGCACCCCCGGCTTTATCCATACCGAAGAGGGCATTATCCTCGTTGATACGCCGCTCATTCCCAAGCAGGCGCTCGACTGGCGCGCCCAGATCGAGGAGGAGTACCCCGGTGAGCCGTTTCTTTACTTGATCAATACCGACCATCACCGCGGCCACGCGTTGGGCAACCAGTACTTCATGCCCGTCAGGGTGATCGCCCATGAGCGCGCCCACAAGGAGATGTCGGGCTATACCGATAACTTCAAGGAGCGAGTCCGCAACAGCTTCAAGCGCGAGCCGGAGATCCAGGCCCAGCTCAACAACATCGAGATCATCCCGCCTCATGTCACCTTCACCAATCGGGCCAAGCTGCTCTACGGTAGCCGGACCATTGAACTGATCTTTGTCGGCGGCCATACCCCGGCCACCAGCATCGTCTGGCTGCCCAAGGAGCGGGTCTGTTTTGTGGGCGACATTCTGTGGGTGGACCAACACCCCTATATGGCTCAGGGGAACACCTTGGAGTGGCTCAACGCGCTCGAGCTGATTCGCCAGTTGGGCGCCGAATACCTGGTGCCGGGTCATGGGCCGGTCGTCGGGCCGGAGGCAACCTACCGGGTCGGCGAGTATATTGAGTTTATGCGCCGCCGGGTGCGCGATTATTATCTCGAGGGCAAGAACAAGAACGAGACCAAGAGCGGGTTGGTCGGCGAGATGCTGGAGTGGTTCCCGGTCCCACCGGAGCGGAAGGCGAAGATCGAGAGCCAGATCAAATCGGGGCTGAACCGGGTCTTCCGGGAGATCCAGCGGGAGGAGGAGCAGCACGACGGCGAGTTGCTCGACGAAGAGGAAGATGACGACGCCGGCTAACCGGTCTTAATCTTTATACCAACGGAAGCTTTATATCATCGTAGGTGTGGCATCCTTGCCGCACGCGCCCGCCCTGCGAGCGTGTGCGCTAGGATAGCGCACCTACGTTAGCGCAATGACGCTGATGCCGCGAGACTCCAAGAAAGAGTGAGGGGGCCGGCCATGGCCTATACGGTTGAATCTCGGACGAGTAACCCTGCCAATGAGCTGCGTGACGCGCTCGATAAGGCCGAGCGGCTGGTCGTTCAGCTCGACCGCCAGAACATCGAGGAGTTCTTGGTCCTGCTCGACTCGATTGAGCGCATGTTTGAGCAGTTGACCCAAGACCAGGTTGACCTGCGCCCGGAGGAAGTGCGCTGGCAAAGCCTGCTTAACCGCATTAACTCGCGGCCGGGCGACATTGTGAAAGCAGCCGCAGCCGCCGGCGGCATGGCGACGTTGCGCGCCGAGCATCCGCCTGCCGAGTCCTTTTGGTGGCATTTGGACCGGGAGGTCGCCCGCCGGCGCAAGCAGATGCTCACCCGCGCCGCGGTCAGCCTGGGCGCGCTGGCGCTGGCCGTGGCGGCGATCTGGTGGGCCATCAACACCTTCTTCCCGCCAAGCCCGGAGGCGGTCGCCATGGTCGAAGCCTCCAACCGCATTGACCAGCTCATCGCCGAGCAACGGTGGGAGGAGGCGCTGGCCGTGGTGCAGGAGACGCGCCAGCGGCTTCCACACGAGCCGGAACTGATCGCCTGGGAGGTGGTGCTTAACGAGCGGCTGGGCAACCGCGAGGCAGCCGCCGCCGCGCTGGAGGAGGGCCAGGCGCTCATGGCCGATCAGCCGGTGCAATTCTGGCTACAGATCGGCAATAGCCGTCTCATGGTGGGCGATTTGGACGGGGCTGAGGCCGCCGCCCGCGAGGCCGAGGCGTTGGCCCCCAATGAAGCCCAGGTCGCCTTCTTGCTGGGCGGGATTGCAGAGGCGCGCGGCCAGATTCCCCTGGCAATTGAGTACTTCAACAAGACCTTCGAGTTGGCCGAGGCCGGGGGCAATCCCCAGCTTGCCGTGATCGCCCGTGTGCGCATGGGCAACCTCTTGCAGCGGCCCGATGCCTTTGTGTCGCCCGCAGAGACACCCATCCCTGCGCCCTGATGGCCGCGTCCGGCGACGCACCGCCCGCCAGGCCCCGGCACGGCCTGGCGCTCGTGCTCTATACCCTGTTGAGCCTTGCCCTGACCTGGCCCCTGGCCCGCCGCTTCGCCAGCCATGTGCCCGGCGACGGCATTGATGATCCCGCGCTGGCCTGGAATCTCTGGTGGATCAAGACGCGCCTCGTTGACCAGGTAACCCTCGACATCTTCCATGTGGGCTGGATGTTCCACCCGATCGGGATCAACCTGGCCTTCTACACGCTGACGCCGCTCAACGGCCTGCTCAGTGTGCCCCTCCAGACGGCGTTGCGCCTGGTCATTGCCAACAACCTGGTGCTGCTCTCCTCCTTCATCCTCGGCGGCTATGGCGCATACCTGCTTTGTCTGGAGGTCTGGCCGGCGCAGGGCAACCCTCGCGCGCATCGCGCCGCCGCCCTCTGCGCTGGGGCCATCTATGCCTTCGCCTCGTCCAAGCTCTTCTATGCCGCGTTGGGCCAGTTCAACATCGCCAGCAGCCAATGGATCCCCTTTTGCGCGCTCTACTTGTGGCGGCTGGGGCAGGGCCGCGGCCTACGGCCCGCGTTGCGCAACGGCCTGCTGGCCGGGCTGTTCTTGAGCTTTCAGGCATGGGCCGAGCTAACCTATGCCTCGTTTCTGCTCATTTTTACGGCGCTCTTTGCGCTCTGGCGATTCTTAAGCCTGGCCCAATCGGGGTTGTCGCGCGCCGGCTGGAGCGGCGCAGCCGGGAAGCGCGCTGTCGCCTGGCTGGCCGGGCTGGCCGCACTGGGCATCAGTTTCGCCATCGGCATTGCTCCCTTCCTGGCGGCCATGTTGCCCGATCTGCGGCAGGAGGGGGACTTCTTTGCCAGCGGCGGCGGCTTTGCGGACCTCTTCAGCGCCGACCTGATGGGCCTCTGGCTGCCGACCCGGCTCCACCCTCTGCTGGGCGAATGGGCCGCGTCGCTGCCTTTTCCCAACGACAAAGGCCAGCACCTCTATCTGGGCTACAGCGCACTGGGCGCCGCCCTGGTGGGGGGAGCCGTCGGCTGGGCCGCAGCGGGCAGGCTGCGCCGCACGACGATGTTCTGGCTGCTGGCCCTGTTGCTCTTCGGCTGGTTGAGCCTGGGGCCGTGGGCGCGCTGGGCCGGCGAGGAGCTGCCCCTTCCCGGCCCCTTTGCCCTGGTCAGCCGCCTGCCCTTCTTCAGCGGCAACCGCTACCCCTCCCGCTATAGCGTCCTGGTCATGCTCTGCCTGGCCGTACTGGCGGCCTACGGGCTGGCATGGCTGGGCCGGCGTCTGCGCCGCCGCGGTCTTCCCGCCGCATTGCCTGCCCTGCTGGTGGGGTTGCTTTTTCTGGCCGAGCATCTCTCGATCCCCCTGCCCTTGAGCGACTTTCGCATCCCGCCCATCTACCAACGGTTGGCCGCGGAGCCGGGGGACTTTGCCTTGCTGGAGCTGCCTACCGGCTGGCGCAACGGGGCGCGCGTCCTGGGGCGCAGCGATGTGCTCATCATGATGCAGCAGTGGTACCAGACGGCTCACGGCAAGCGCCGTTTGGGGGGCAACACCAGCCGCAACCCGGAGCTTAAGTTTCAATATTTCAGCGAGACGCCGCTTCTGGGCGATCTGATCGCCTTGATGAACGCCGACCGCGAGCACCTGGCCGCCGCGCTGGAGGCAGAATACCCGGCGCTCGTCGCCCGCGCCCAGGCAGAGGCAGCCCGGTTGTTTGACTTTCTGGATGTGCGCTATGTGATACTCCATGTAGAGCACGCGCCGCCGCTGCTGGTGCGCTATGTGGAGGAGGCGCTGCCGCTGGCCCTCGTCGAGGAGTGGCGCGGAGCGGACTGGACGGGCGCGCCCGTCACCATCCGCCT
>DATLZJ010000691.1:0-10260 GCA_035574055.1 Caldilineaceae bacterium | reverse complement strand
CTTATGGCGCTCCCGCACGGAATGCTTACCCTGGATCAGCTTGGCGAAGAGGCGCGCGCCGGCGCGATTGACACGGTGTTGGTGGTCTTTACCGACCTCTACGGGCGTTTCATGGGCAAACGCTTTGACGCCGAGTTCTTTCTTGAGGATATCCATCGCGACGGGACCCACGGCTGCGACTATCTGCTGACGGTGGACATGGAGATGGAGCCGGCGCCGGGCTACGCCTACGCCAACTGGGAGCGCGGCTACGGCGACTTTCACCTGGTCCCCGACCTGGGGACGTTGCGCCGCGCCAGTTGGCTTGACCGCACGGCGCTGGTCATCTGCGACGTGGAAGATGAGCGCACCCACCGGCTGGTTCCGTATGCGCCGCGCACGCTGCTCCGCCGCGCGGTCGAGCAGGCCGCCGCCCACGGCTATACGGCCCAGGCGGCCTCGGAGCTGGAGTATTATATCTTTCGCGATTCCTATCGCGAGGCGGCGCGCAAAGGGTACAGCGGCCTGGAGCCGGCAGGCTGGTACATCGAGGACTATCATGCGCTCCAGGGAACGCGGGAGGAGGCATTCAACGGCGCGGTGCGCCGCCATCTGAAGCAGTCAGGCGTGCCGGTTGAGAACTCCAAGGGTGAATGGGGGCTGGGCCAGCACGAGCTGAATGTCCGCTACGCCGATGTGATGACCATGGCCGACCGCCATGCGGTCTATAAGCAGTGCCTCAAGGAAGTAGCCGACCAGATGGGGCTGAGTGTCACCTTCATGGCGAAGTTTGACCCAGGCCAGGCGGGGTCAAGCTGCCATGTCCACCTGAGTCTATGGCAAGGGGGGCGCAACGCCTTTGCCGGCGAGCAACGCCTCGGCCCGGTGGAATGCTCAGACGCCTTCCGCTGGTTTCTGGGCGGCTGGCTCCACCACCTGCCCGACTTCATGGTCTTCTATGCGCCCACGGTCAATTCCTACAAGCGTTACCAGGCCGGTTCCTGGGCGCCGACGCGCATCGCCTGGAGCTATGATAACCGCACCGCGGGCTTCCGGGTCGTCGGCCACGGCCCCAGCCTGCGCATCGAGTCGCGCGTGCCCGGCGCAGACTGTAACCCCTATCTGGCTTTTGCCGCTGCGCTCTTTTCCGGGCTGGATGGCATCGCCAACCAGATCGAGCCGCCGCCGGTCTTTGAGGGTGATGTCTATGCCGCCCAAGAGCTGCCCCATGTGCCCCGCACCCTGCGCGAGGCGACCGACCGCTTTGCCGCCAGCGCCTTTGTTCGCCAAGTCCTGGGCGATGATGTGGTGGAGCATTATACCCACTTCTTCCGCATCGAGCAGGCGGCCTTTGACAAGGCAGTGACCGACTGGGAGCGGCGGCGCTACTTCGAGCGGATTTAGACCACCGAGAGCTATGGCAACGACGAATTTACCGCTCATCGGCATCACCACCTACGGGCGCAATGAGGAGGGTGACTATACCCTGCCTGCGGAGTATGTAGACGCGGTGCGCCGCGCCGGAGGCATACCCCTGCTCATCCCGCCCGGCGAGCCGAACCTGGAGCCGGTGCTGGCCGTGCTGGATGGCCTGGTGCTGTCCGGCGGCGGCGACCTGGACCCGTCCCACTATGCCAGCGCCGGCCATCCCGCCATCTATATGGTGGACGCCGAACGGGACGCCTTTGAGCTGGCGCTGGCCCGTTGCGCCGCCGAGCAGCCCTTGCCCACCCTCTGTATCTGCCGTGGGCTGCAAGTCCTCAATGTGGCCTTGGGCGGCTCGCTGGTGGAGCACCTGCCCGACGAGGTAGACGGCTCCATCGGCCACCGGCTGGAGCCGGACAAGCCCACCCGCCACCCCATTGCCGTCCTGCCGGGCAGGCGGCTGGCGACGCTGCTGGAGGCGCAGGAGGTTGAAGCCGTCTCCTGGCACCACCAGGCCATCCGCAGGCTGGCGGACCCGCTGGCCGTCGCTGCCCAAGCCGCCGACGGGGTGATCGAGGCGGTGGAGCTGCCCGATCACCCCTGGCTGATCGGCGTCCAGTGGCACCCTGAAATGAGCGCCGCCCACGACCCGCGACAGCAACGCATCTTTGACGCCCTGGTCGCCGCCGCGGCTGAACGCAAGCGCAGCCGCGGCGCGTGAGGCCGCTGCTCGCTTGCTGGACTCCCTTGAGGAACCCATGCCGATCACGGAAACTGTTGAGCGTCTCCCCAACCAGGGCTGGGATGAGCGCATCCAGGTTTACCGCAACGGCGCCCTGGTGCAGGTCTTTGTCGCGGCGACGGCGCGCTTTGTGGTGCTGGTGGATACGCTGATCAACCCGCGCACGGCCAAGGCGATCATGGACCAGGTGCAGCCCTTGTTGGCCGGTCGCCAGCTCCTGGTGGTCAACACCCACGCCGACTTTGACCATGCCTGGGGCAATCAGCTCTTCGCCGGTCCCGGCGCCCCCTACCCGGCGCCCATCCTGGCTCACCACCGTTGCGCCCAGGAGTTCGATCACCCCGACGCGCCCGCCTATTTGGCCCAGATGCAGACCGAGCAGCCGGCGATCTTCGGCCCGGTGCGGTTAGTCAAGCCGACGCTCACCTTTGATCAGGAGCTGGTGATTGACGGCGGCGACCTGACCTTGCGCCTCTTTCCTGCCTTCGGCCATACGCCCGACCACATTGCCATTTTCATCCCGGAGATTGCCACCCTCCTGGCCGGTGACGCGGCCGAGCTGCCTTATCCTGCGGCGCGCTCGGTCGCGGGGCTGCCGGAGATGCGCGCTACCCTGGCGAGGCTGGCCGCGCTGGAGGCGCAGACGGTCCTCTACTGCCATGCGCCGCCTACCATCGGCCCTAAGCTGATCCAGGACAACATCGCCTACTTTGACGCGCTGGAGGCCGCCTGCCGCGCCACCCTAGCCCGCGACCCTACATTCGATCCGGATGGGGTGGATGATCTGGCTGCAGCGGTGGGTTGCACCTACGCCGGCGTCACCCCGCGTGGCGGTGCATGGGACGAAGTGCATCCGGACTATCGAGGCGCGCTGCATGAGGCGCAGGTGCGGATGATGCTGGCGTGGCTGCGCGGAGAGCAGGCAGCTTAGGGCATTTGCAGCCCCAGGCCCAAGATGTCTACAGCGCCTGTCGTGAGCAGAGCCAGCATGTCCGGCGGGGACGCGCTCCCGCCCCTCAGCTCACCGAGTGGGAGCGTCACGGTCGCCGGCTCCGGCGACGGCGGTAGAGCCGCCAGCACGGCCTGCCCGTCTGCGCTGCGTAGCTCAAGCGTCGCGCCGGGCGCGGTGCGGTAAGTGATCCGCAGCGCCGCCTCTGCGGGGACATGGTGTAGCGTCAGGGTGGCCGGGCCTGCGCCCAACCGCCGGCTGCGCTTGCCATTGTCCCCCGTGACCAGCGGCCCCCAATGCTCCGGCCCCAACACCAGATAAGGCTGCGGCGCGGCGGGCGGCGTAACCGTGTAGACCGTCAGCCGCTCGTCTTCGTAGACCGGCGTCTGCCCGGCAAAGATGGCTGCGGCCAGCGCGGTGGTGTACTCCCGCTCCAGGCCGCCCGGCATCTTGTAGCGGTCCAGCACTACATGGCTGATGCCCAGATCGGCCAGCACTGTCATCCCAACCTGGGCCGGGTCGAGCTCCAGGATGTCCGGTCCCAGGTGACGAAAGTGTTGAAGCGCCGGCGCGCGCGCGGTGAGGGTGCGCGGGTCGTCCCGGCTGATGTAGGCGACGGCCAGCGGTCGCTTGTGGACCGTCTGGTAGAGTAGATAACCGGGCCGGTCGTAGTTCATGGGCAGGTTGAGGACCGCGCCTGGCCCTGGCGTCGCCGCCAGCTCGCTATAATATGCCGGTGTGTCCGGTGGGCTGAGTGGGTAGGGCGCTACCCAGGATTCGGCCAGCGCCAGGGCCAGACAGAGCGCGCCGAGCGCGGCCCTGCGCTGTGGGCGCGCCTGGTTCAGCCAGGCGGCCAACCCCATGCCGGCCAGCACGGCCACACCGAGCTGCACCGGCAAGGCAAAGCGGCTGACGCTGCGGCTGATGCGCATAAAGGGCACCAGCCGGTTGAGCAGGGCATAGGGCGACCAGCCGGAGACTTGAGCCGCGGTCTCGCTTGTCTTGGGGATATCGTCCCAGGTGATATTTCCCAGGTGGGGGGCCGGCCCCAGCGCGAGCAGCAGGAAGAAGAGCGCCGCAATCCCCCAGAAGAGCGCACGCCGCGGCCCAACCCACAGCCCTAGCGCCGCCAGCCCCAACGCCACATAGCCGATCGAGATGGTGCGCTCGCTGGGCGGCGCAAGCTGGTTGCCGATCCAGGTGTAGCTCTCCGGGCGCAAGAGGGTGTGCAGCCGGTTGGGGACCAGAAAGTCCATCAGGCTCGCGCTGAAGATGTAGAGGTCGGCGCTGGGGCGGACCATGAAGCTGTAGCGTCGCGCCTCCTGTACCATCGGCGCGAGAATAGGGCTAAGCAGGAGGGCAAAGACGCCTCCTGCGACCAGAGCCGGCCACAGTGCAACGCCTAAGTCTCGTGGAGAGACGCGCCGCCGCCAAAGGCTGCTCACCCAGGACCAGATCACCACTAGGCCCGTAAACAGCAAGAGATAGAGCACAAAATACCAGTCGCAGAGACCGGCCAGCGCCAGGAAGAAGCCGGCCAGACCGGCGCTCGCCCACCAGGGGCGACCGGCGCGGTTGCGCTCGACCGCGCGCAGCAGCGCCAGCACATAGAAGGGCAGCCATTGCAAGCTCATCACCTGCATATGGCCCAGCAGGTGGGCCATGTGGAAGGGCGCAAAGGTATAGATGGCCCCGGCCACAAAAGCGCCGGCCTGCCTTGCCAGGGACGACAGCCCTGCCGGAGCTGCGCCAGGGCGCAGGCTCCAGCAGACCAGCAGATAGAGACCATAACCGGCCAGCGTCCAACTGATCAGCACCACAAAGTTATAGGCCGGGATCAGGCCCGCGGTAAGCTGGACGGGCAGGCTCGCCAGCCCGTTAAAAGGGTTCAGTGTATGGAAGTAGAGGCTGACGCCGGTCGGGTAATAGAGCAGGTCGGTCTGGTAGGGCCACTGCACCCGGTCTATCAGGGCAATCTTGATCCACCAGAGGTTCCAGTAGTTTTGCCAGCCGTCAAAGCTGTCGCCGGGGATGGCGACGGCGGCCTGCCGGGCCAGCGGCCAGGTCATGACCACCGTCAGCAGCCCATAGGCAAGGACCACGCCTGTATGAACCCGGAGCGGTTTCATCGCTTCGCATTTTCATGGCTGGCCTTGGCGGCCTGGAGCACGTTAGCCATCAGGAGCGCGTTGGTCATGGGGCCGGCGCCGCCGGGGACGGGGGTCATCATGCCCGCGACCTCGGCCACGCCTGGATGGCAGTCCCCCTTTAGCCCGGCCTCGGTGTAATTGGTGCCGAAGTCCACGACCACGGCGCCCGGTTTGACCCAATCCGGCTGTACCATCTCGGGCCGCCCCACAGCCACACAGAGGATATCGGCGCTGCGGCAGACCGCGGGCAGGTCTACCGTGCGGCTGTGGGCAATGGTGACGGTGCAATGGCGGTGGAGCAGGAGCAGGGCCATCGGCTTGCCTACAATGTCGCTGCGCCCGACCACGACCGCATGTTTGCCCTTGAACTCCACCCCGGCATCCTCCAGCAGCCAAATGCCGCCTGCCGGGGTCGCGGGAACCATAAAGGGGGGGCGATTGGCCAGCAGCCGCCCCGCGTTGATGGGATGGACGCCGTCCACATCCTTGGCCGGCTCGATGAGCGAGACCAGCTTATCCATCTCCAGTGTTTCGGGCGCCGGCTCCAGGATCATGATACCGTGGACATGGGCGTCCCGGTTCAGCTCGCGTATGGTCAACAGGGCTTCGTCTTCGCTCACATCGGCGGGCAGTACACGGGACACAAAGGAGACGCCCACGCTGGCGCAATTCTTCTCAATGGCGCGCGCATATCCGGCGGCGGCTTCGTCGTCGCCGATACGCACCACAGCCAGCGCGGGCCGCATCCCCTGGGCTGCTTCAAACTCGGCGGCCTGGGTCTTCAAATCAGCCTTGATCCGTTTGGCGAGACCGGCTCCATCCAGGAGCTGTGCGCTCATAGCTCAAATCCTAGCCCTTCCCGGCAGGCGAGTCTGCCTGCTGTGCCGGCCTCTGCCGCCTCGGCCAGCAGCCGGTCGCGCTGCTCGGCGGTCGTGCGGACAAAGGTCTCGTCTTTGAGGAACTTGAGGTTGATGTTGACATTGACCAGCGCCGCGTGCAGCGCCGCCTCGGCCAGATAGAGGGCTGTCGCCGCGTCGCTCACCACATTGGGGTTGCCGGCGGCAGCTACCGGCGCGACCAGGCGGATCACAGCCAACGCCTTCTGCGCCGTTGCCAGGGGAACCTGGGTCGCGTCACGCAGGGCGGCTTGCAGCGCCGCGCTGCGGGCCTCCTTTTGCTCCTCGGTCTCTCTGGGCATGGCATAGCCGGCCGCGACCCGCGCAAAGGCATCGGCGTCGGCGTCGGCCAGGGCCAGCAGCTCGCGGCGCAGCGCCTCGCTGGCCGCCAAATGGCGCTCCATTTCCTCTTGGACGGCGGCATATTTCTTGTTGCCGAGGGTGAAATTGGCGACCATGCTCAACAACGCGGCGGCCTGGCTGCCGGTGACGGCTGCCGCACCCCCGCCGCCGGGGGTGGATTGCTTGGCGGCCAGCGCATCCAACAGCGCGGCGACGGTCATTTCCCCTATCTTCATCGTTCACTCCTTCCCAACGGGTTACAGGCGCAAGCCACCCTGTGGCCTCTGGATTATAGCATTGCCCACGACCAGGGTCCGAACCTGGCCCCGCCTGAGCAACAGGCAGCGCATGGGGAAGCGGGGGATTGGGATCATGGGCGCCCGATGACGCGGTGACCGTCCAGATGGAGCCGGCCCGGCAGAAAGTGGGCAATGGTCCAAACGTTGGTCTCGATATCGTTATTTTTATCTTGCCGCCGGCTTCAACTGATCGCCGGCCAGCGGCGCAAGTAGCGGCGGGCGGGCCTGGTGGCTTGGCCTGTCCTGGCTGCTATGCTACACTGGACCGCATGGCAGCGCGCAACTTTTGTCTGTTGTCAGTCCTCGGGCCGGTCTTGGCGGCGCTCATGCTATGGCTGACCGGCTGCGCCGCCCGCGACGCTGCTGCCACGCCGCCTGCCGTGGCCGGCGATCCGGCCTCTATCGCCCGCCTGCCGCGGCCTGCACCGCCGCTGCCCCAGACTCCGGCGGCTGTGACCCCAGTCGCGGCAACACCTGCCATCACGCCGGCTGCCCTCAGTGTGCCACAAGATAGCACAGAAGCGGCGGCAACTATGGCGCCGGCCATGCCAATGACGGCTACCGTCATGGCAATAGACTTGCCAACCGGAACCTTGCCCGCCGGCGGCTCCAAGGCGACGCCCGTTGCCGAACCGGTCTTACTGCCCACACCGACGCCTACACGCGCGGCGCCGGTTCTGCCCACGCCAACGGCCACGGCTAACCTCCCGACAGCAGGAGACCTGTCCGCCGTTGTCCCTACCTCGTATCGGGCGCGCGGCGCGTTTGATTCGATCACGACCTTTCCCGATGGGACGGTCCAACAGCAACAGGGCGAGTTCGAGATCACCCGTGTCGCCGCGGCCCATCGCTATGGCGTGGATGAGTCCTACTTGCTGACGACCACCGGCCCGTCGGGCGAAGCCGGCGCCGTGGTCATCTACCAGATCGGGGAGTCCATTGCCACGCGCTTTGCCGAGGGCGAGTGGGTGGTGACCGAGCGCAGCCAGGGGTCGGGGCTGGTCAAGGCAATCCAGCCTATCGCCGACCTGGCCGCCGCGTTCTTGCGCGTCCGGGAACAGGCCGAGCCGGTAGGTTCTGAGGAAATCGGCGGCGCGCCCACGCGCCATTACCGCATCGCCGACCCGGCCCTCTTTGCCGAGCTATTTGGCCGATCGCCCGCCCAGGGAGCCGGTACGGTGACGGCCCTGCGTTTCGACGCTTGGCTGGCGGAGCCGCAGGGCTATGTGCTCCGCTATGACTTTCGGCTGGAGGTGAGCGGGGCGCGCGTGTTGGATGACCGCTTCCAGGAGGTAGCCGCCGATCAGGTTGTTGCCTGGAGCTATGAGCTGCTGGAGGTAGATAGCGGCCTGGCCCTCGCCTGGCCGAAGGACGCGCCGTTGCCTGGGATGATTCAAGCGCCCGGCTTTGCCCCCGGCGAGTTTCCCATCCCGCCCGATACAGAAGTGGTTTCGACCTATGCGGGAATCCCGGAACTGGTGAGCACACGCCCCCTGGAGGAGGTCAGCCGGTTCTATGAGGAGCAACTGGCGGCCCTGGGTTGGACGGTGGAGGGCGCCTATGGTCTGTATCGCTGTAGCAAGAATGGGGTCAGCTTCCAGCTTCTGATCACGGCGGAAGAGGCGACCGGCGGCAGCCGGGTGAGCATTTTGCCGGCGGAGTAACGCTCCGGGCGCTTAATGGCCCAGCGTCTTGACGCTGTGCTCGCGGGCGTGGTGGAGAAGCTGCCAGTGGCCGAATTGTTCCAGCAGCGCGCGGGCACGGTCCCGGCGTACTTGCAGGCGCGGCTCTTTGACCTCCCAAATCCCCAACACCTGATTGATGACCAGCAACGAGTCGCCCCGCACTTCCAGCTTGGCCGTGGCGGGCGACGCGCCGTTGTCGCGTAGTCGCTTGAGGATCGCCTCCAGCGCGGCGATGAGCGTGTCGTATTCGGCCTCGTTGTTGGTGACGCGGTCGCCAAAGCGAAGCTGGACGATCTGCTGTGCCTGTCCCGGCCAGCGGAGGGCATAGCTGCCATAGCCCTGCCCAGGGTTGCCCCGGCTGCCGCCGTCGAAGATGACGACGATGGGCTGTTCCGGCGCCTGGCCGGGGAGCGGGGCCATGGCGTGCGGGTCGGCCTCCGCAGGCTCGGCAGGCCCGCCTACCACCGCTTTACCGCTGACGGGCGAGCGATATCCCTCCGCCGACTCAGGGCCGGCCGGCGCCAGGGGCGCAACGGGGCGCTCGGCGGGCACAAAGCGGCCAGGGGGGCTGCGGCGTCGCCCTTGGCGCCGCACCACCTCCGCATACCGGCTCCCCAGGGCCGGTGCAACCTGGAGCCGGTTGCGGTCGGTCAACAGTTCGGTTGGCTCCCATAGCCCGCTGGTGCGCAGCCGGCGCTGCAAACGCCGGCGCCGGGCAGGGTCGAGCCGCCGGATCGCCTCGACAATTGCCGGCTCCAGTTCGCCAAGAGTCTGCTCAAGCTCTGGTCCGTTGCCTGCCATGCGCCCTATCCTTTAGCTACGGGCCGTCTGTCGCTCTTGACGCTGGCGCGCCCGCGCCAAGTCCCAGAGATGAAGGAGATTGGACGCGTGGAACTGCTGGACCAGGCCGCCCAGCGGGATGCGGCTGCGGCCAAACTGCTCCACGTCATGCTGGAGCAGATCATGTTTGGTTGCGCCCCGGGCCATCAGGGTCTCGACGGTGGCCTCGATGTCGTTGAGGTACTTGATGCTGGCGTTGATGCTGCTGGTCACCTCGCCGCGCAGCAAAATATCGCCGTGGCCCTGGACAATGCTCTCCAGGTTATAGTCGTGCAGGTTTGCCAAGGAGCGCCGGTATTGGTCCAGATCGCTGAAGGGAGATGCGATCAGCGGCACAGGCATCATCAAGTCTGAGGCAAATAGCACTTTGTCCTCGCGCACATGGACGGCGCAGACTTCCGGGCTAGGGCCGGGGGTGTTGAAGATGTGGACGGTCTTGCCGCCCAACCGGATCAGCAACCCCTCGTTGAAGATGAGCTTTGGGAGCCGGATCTGCACCTGGCGCAACTCAGGCGTATGCTCCTTGGCCTCCTCCAGCGAGGCAAAAGCGTATTGCACCAGCATCTCGCGGCACAGCTCGTGGGCGACCAGCTCGGCATCGGGGAAGAGATAGGAGCCATAGACGTGGTCGGCGTGGGAAATGGTGTTGATGACGTACCGGATGCCTTGGGGGCAAACTCGCTGGGCGAACTCGATGATCTGCCGGGTTTCAGATGGAAACGGCAGCGTATCAATGAGGATTCCCCCCTCCGGCGTCACAACTAACCCAGCGTTCACCTCCAGATACAACTCGCTGGTAAAGACCCAGGTATCATCGGCTACGCGTGTGCGGATGATCGCCACTGTTCACTCCTCAAGGCGCGGTCGGCCAATCGCTTGACTGCCCCCACCGGCGGACTCCTGTCAGGAGCCGCGTGTAACAGTCATCACCGTTGTGACGTGATTCAGGTAAT
>DATLZJ010000690.1:0-3022 GCA_035574055.1 Caldilineaceae bacterium | reverse complement strand
GCGCGCCCTTTCGCGGCAGACAGGCCAATTGCTCTGGAACGCGCCGACCGCGGGTGAAACGTTGGGCGGCCCCTGGACCGACAACGCCATTGTGCTTGCCTTCACCTCCACCGGCTCCCTCGTCTTTCTGGACGCGGCCAGCGGCAATGTCCTGGCGACGCCCAGCATCCGTGCGCCGGCCGGCGGCGCGGGTGCAGTCAGCGGCCCCTGGGTTTACATGCCCGGCCAGGATGGCGTCCTCTACGGCGTGCGCGGGAACCCTTGATGAGCTGCTATGCGCCACGACCCGCTTGACCAGCCCCGATCCCGCGAGCCGTCCGCCGGCCGCCCGGCATGGGACGCGCTGCTGCTGGCGCTGCTCACGGTCGCCACACTCCAGATTAATGCCTTTGGGCAGGCGGCTGCGTTGCCCCAGCGGGTGGATGATGTGCTGCGCCACCCCTTGTTGGGCGGGTTGCTCCCGCCCGCGGGCGTGGCCGCGATGGGCAAGATCGGCCCCGCGCCGGGCGACCCTATCGGCCTGCTGCTCAACGCGCTGGCGCTAGCCTGTTTGCTCATCTACCTGGTCGTGGACCTGACGCCCTGGGGGCGGGCGCGCCAAAGCCTCAAGTGGGCGGCGCTTGTGGGGGTGCTGCTGGCCGCGCTTTACCTGCCCGCCCTCAAGCTGATCCTGCTGCGCGACCAGAGCGGCCCGGCCAGCTATACCCACGACGGCGGCGTGATCCAGACCGAGGCGACCATCCAATATCTGCTGGAGGGGCGCAACCCTTACGTGGAAGATTATGTGGATACCCCCATGGCCGAGTGGGGCTTCAGCGAGTTTCGCACCGCGCTCTACCACTACCCTTACCTGCCCTGGACTTTTCTCTTCAGCGCGCCCTTCTATCTGCTCGGCCAGGCGGCGGGTTTCTATGACCAACGCCTGGTCTACCTGCTGCTGATGACGCTGGCCCTCCTGCTGGCCCCGCGGCTGGCTGCGGGGCCGCGCGCCCGGCTGGCCCTGGTCGCCGCGCTGGGGCTGAACCCGGTGATGAACCTGGACCTGGTCTTCGGCCAGAACGATGCGTTTGTCTTTTGCTGGGTGCTGTTCAGTCTGGCGGCCTGGCAGGGCTGGCGGCGCAGCCGGCAAATGGGCCGCCAGCGACCAGGGCTATTGCTGCTCTCCACCCTCGCCTATGGGCTGGCCTGCGCCAGCAAGCCCACCGCCTGGTTCTTTGCGCCCTTCTACGGGCTGTTGCTGATCGCGGATGTGGTCGCCAAAGAGGGGGTGGCTAAAGATGAGACGGCTCAAGCTGCGCCGCCGGGCAGGGCGCTCAAGCAGGCCGGCCTGGCGCTGATCCGGCGCGGCTGGCCTGCAGCGGTCGCCTTTCTGCTGGTCGCCGGCCCTTATGTGCTCTGGGACCCCTGGGCCTTTTATGACGACATCTGGCGCTGGAGTAATGGGCTAGGGGAGACCGGCTACCAAATTTGGGGCTGGGGCGCCAGCAACTTTGTGCTGGCCTTGGGGCTGGTCAGCGACCGCTTTGACCAGTGGCCCTTCCTGATCCTGGAGGCAGCCCTGGCCCTGCCGCTCCTGGCGTGGTTTCTCATGCGCCAGTGGCGGACCAACACGCTGGGCCATGCCTGCTGGCACTACGGGCTGTTTCTTTTTGCCTTCTTCTACGGCAGCCGCTTTCTCAACGAGAACTACCTGGGCTACATTCTGGCCTTTTTGACCCTGGGGCTTTTCGCCGGAGACGTGGGCCGGCCCGCAGGCGATCCACGCGAACCAAACGAGCGATAAATTCGCCGGAGCCGGCCGGCAAAGCCCCTTACTCTTCTTCCTCCGGCGTTTCGATCGCCGGCTCTGGGGCAGTCAGGAACTCAAAGGCGCGCTGGAACTCCTCCAGATGACGGTCCACCGACGCCTCGCTGTCCCTGGAGGCGATCTGTACCAGGGCCGAGAGCGCGGCCACCAGCGCCACAATGCTCGGCAGCGGCCCGGCGGCGTCGGTCGGCGCATACATGACCTGGTCCGACATCCGGTTGACCGGGCTTGCCAACGACCCCACGACGCCCAAGGTGGCGCACCCCTTGCTGCGCGCATAGGCCAGCGCCCTGGCAACGCTTTCCCCATACTCGGTGGCGCTGATGCCCACCACCAGCGTTGTCGGCGCAAGGCCCATGAGCGTCCCAGCCATGCGCACCACATCGTTGGAAGTCGCCTCGGCTGAGATGCCTCGGTGACGAAGCTGCTCGGCGATCATCTCCGCCACCGCCCCGGCGTAACCCTCGGCGACCAGCACCACATGCCGGGCGGCGGCGAACATCTCTGCCACCCGGCGCACATGATCCGGCGGGTTGTGGATGAGCATCTGCTTGAGGTTATGCTGCTCTTGCTCGGCGCGGTCCTTGAAGGCGCCTGCCGGGTCGTCCGGCGATAGCTCCTTCGGCTCATAGGCAGCGTAAATCTCGGCCTTGACCTGATCGCGAATGTCGTTGAGCAATTCGGGATAGCCGTTGTATCCTAATCGCTGCGAAAACCGGACCACGGTCGTCGTGTCCACCCCAACCGCGTAGGCGAGCTGGGCCGCAGTCATGAACGAGACCTCATAGTAATTGCTCATGATATGGTCAGCGACCTTACGATAGCTCCGGCTGAGGTGATCGTAGTACTCGCGGATCTTTTCTCTATACATGGCCCCTCAGGTTCGTAGATCGGTTCCTGGATTGCCCGGCTGCGCGCGAGAAGGAGATGAACAACCGGAAGAGACAGAGAAAAGGGAAACAATTGCCAGAGAAGTATAGGCCACACAACCTAGTTTGTCAACCAAGTCAGATAATGACGGCACAGATTGTACAATTTGGTGACATCCCTTGTTTCTACAGACGTTCCTTCTTCTTTCACCATTGCAGCTTTCTGGCGGGCGCGTGCTTTGCGACGCCCCTACCCTGTGATAGCATTGCGCCATGCAGTGGCGTGGCCTGATTCGCAGCAACAACCGTAGCCGTTCACTTGGTCGAGCCATGCGGCTGGTGTGCG
>DATLZJ010000689.1:0-8336 GCA_035574055.1 Caldilineaceae bacterium | reverse complement strand
TTGCCCTTTGGAAAAGGAGATGGCCTGTGAACCAAGACGCCAGACTACAACCCGCCGGTGGCCTGCCTGCCAAACAGGGACTCTACGATCCTCGCTTCGAGCACGATGCCTGCGGCGTCGGCTTCGTGGTGGACATTAAAGGACGTAAGTCCAACGCGATCGTGCGCGATGCGCTCACCGTGCTCAACAACCTGGACCATCGCGGGGCCTGTGGGGCCGAGGAGAACACCGGCGATGGGGCCGGCATCCTCTTGCAGACGCCCCACAAGTTTCTGGCTGCGGTCTGCGCCGAGCAGGGCGTCTCACTGCCGCCGCCAGGCCATTATGGGGTCGGGATGCTCTATCTCCCCAAGGAGGAGCCGATCAGGCGTCGCTGTGAGCAGATGGTCGAGGCCATCGTGCGCGAGGAGGGCCAGACGGTCCTGGGCTGGCGCACGGTGCCGACCGACGGCAGCAGCCTGGGCAAGGCGGCGCGGCTGCGAGAGCCATTGGTGCGCCAGCTTTTTATCGGCGCTAACCCGGACGCGCTGCCCAAGACCGACCATCTGGCCTTCGAGCGCAAGCTCTATGTCATCCGCAAGCGCGCGGAGAACACCGTTCACGCGGCGCGGGCGGCGGGCGATGCGAGCTACGGCGATCCCTTTTACTTCGCCAGCCTTTCCAGCCGCACCCTGGTTTACAAGGGCATGTTGCGCTGCGCCCAGCTTACGGCGTTTTACCCCGATCTGAATGACCCGCGCATGGAGACGGCGCTGGCGCTGATCCACTCGCGCTTCTCCACCAACACGTTCCCCAGCTGGGAGCGGGCGCATCCCTACCGCTATCTGATCCACAACGGCGAGATCAACACGCTGCGCGGCAATGTCAACTGGATGACGGCGCGCGAGTCCCTGCTCCAGTCGCCGCTATGGGGGGAGGATATCCAGAAGGTTCTGCCCATCATTGACCAGAGCGGCAGCGACTCGGCCATGTTCGACAACTGCCTGGAGTTCCTTTCCCTCTCAGGCCGGACGTTGCCCCACGCCATGATGATGATGATCCCGGAGCCATGGTCCAATCACGAGAGCATGAGTCCGGAAAAGCGGGCCTTCTACGAGTACCACTCTACCCTCATGGAGCCGTGGGACGGGCCGGCGTCCATCGCCTTTACCGATGGAACCATCGTCGGCGCGGTGCTGGACCGCAACGGGCTGCGCCCCTCGCGCTACTATGTGACCAAGGATGGCCGGGTCATCATGGCCTCGGAAGTCGGCGTGCTGGACATTCCGCCGGAGCTGGTCCTGGAGAAGCGCCGGCTGGAGCCGGGCCGTATGTTCCTGGTGGATACGGCCCAGGGGCGGATTATCTCCGATGAGGAGCTAAAGGAGAGCATGGCCCGCCAGCATCCATATCGGGCGTGGCTGGCGGAGCACCTGGTGGAGCTGGACGAGATTCCGCCCGCGCCGGAGACGCCGGGCACAGACCTGGCGACGCTGACCGAGCGCCAGCAGGCCTTTGGCTATACCTTTGAGCAGCTTCGCCTCTTGCTCGCGCCCATGGCCCGTGACGGGGTGGAGGCGGTCGGCGCAATGGGCAACGACGCGCCCCATGCGGTGCTGTCGGACATGCCCCAACTGCTCTACAACTACTTCCGCCAGCTTTTTGCCCAGGTGACCAACCCGCCCATTGACGGCATCCGCGAAGAGCTGGTCACAGCCTCCGACGTGATGATGGGCACGGAGTTGAACCTGCTCGATCCCCGGCCGGAGAGCTGCCGCCAGATCCGGATCAAGACGCCCATTTTGACCAACGGCGACCTGGCAAAGATTCGCCGGCTGGACCGGCCCGGCTTCCGCAGTCTGACCGTGCCGATGCTCTTCCCGATTGACGAGGGGGCCGCGGGCCTGGAGCGGGCGCTGGAGGCGCTCTTTGCCCAGGTGGACCAGGCCATCGCCGATGGCTACAACATCTTCATCCTCTCGGACCGCGGGATCAGCCGGCGCTTGGCGGCCATCCCTGCGCTGCTGGCGACCTCCGGCCTCCACCACCATCTGATTCGCACCGGCAAGCGCACCCAGGTGACGCTGCTGGTCGAATCGGGCGAGCCGCGCGAGGTCCACCATTTTTCGGTGCTCATCGGCTACGGCGCGACGGCCATCAACCCCTACCTGGCCTACGAGACCCTCGACCAGATGATCCAGGACGGGCTGCTGCCGGGGGTGGACTATGACACTGCGGTCTACAAGTACAACAAGGCCGCGGTCAAGGGGGTGCTCAAGGTCATCTCCAAGATGGGCATCTCGACGGTCCAGAGTTATTGCGGCGCGCAGATTTTCGAGGCGCTGGGCCTGAAGCAGTCCTTTGTGGACAAGTACTTTACCTGGACGCCGACGCGCATCGAGGGAATCGGGCTGGAGGAGGTCTATGAGGAAGTGGCGCGACGCCACCGGCTCGGCTATCCGGAGCGGCCCTACAACGGCCATGTGCTGCCCGCGGGTGGGGAATACCAATGGCGCAGCGACGGCGAGCGCCATCTTTTCAACCCCCAGACCATCCACTACTTGCAGCACGCCTGCCGCACCAACGACTACGCCACTTTCAAGAAATACTCGGCGCTGGTGGACGACCAGACGCGCGAGATCAACACCCTGCGCGGGCTGCTGGAGTTCAAGCTGGCCGAGCAGCCGATCCCGCTGGAGGAGGTGGAGCCGGTCGAGTCCATCGTCAAACGCTTCAAGACGGGCGCCATGTCCTATGGCTCGATTTCCAAGGAGGCCCACGAGGCGCTGGCGATTGCCATGAACCGCATCGGCGGCAAAAGCAACACCGGCGAGGGCGGCGAAGACCCGGCCCGCTATGTGCCGGACCCCAACGGCGATTCGCGCAACAGCGCCATCAAGCAGGTGGCCTCCGGTCGTTTTGGCGTCACCAGCCTTTACTTGGTCAACGCCAAGGAGCTACAGATCAAGATGGCGCAGGGGGCCAAGCCGGGGGAGGGCGGCCAGTTGCCGGGCCGCAAGGTCTATCCCTGGATCGCCAAGGTGCGCCACTCGACGCCCGGCGTGGGCTTGATTTCGCCGCCCCCGCACCACGACATTTACTCCATCGAGGACCTGGCCGAGCTGATCCATGATCTGAAGAACGCCAACCACCAGGCGCGCATCAACGTGAAGCTGGTGGCCGAGGTGGGCGTGGGCACCATCGCCGCCGGCGTCGCCAAGGGCCATGCCGATGTGATCCTGATCAGCGGCCACGACGGCGGCACCGGCGCCTCGCCCCAAACCAGCATCAAGTATGCCGGTCTGCCCTGGGAGCTGGGCGTGGCCGAGACCCATCAAACCCTGGTGCTCAACGACCTGCGCAGCCGGGTGGTGGTGGAGACCGACGGCCAACTCAAGACGGGCCGCGACCTGGCGATTGCCGCGCTCCTGGGCGCGGAGGAATATGGCTTCGCCACCTCGCCGCTGGTGGCGCTGGGCTGCGTCATGATGCGCGTCTGCCACCTGGACACCTGCCCGGTGGGCGTGGCGACGCAAAACCCGGAGCTGCGCAAGAAGTTCGCCGGCGACCCGCAACATGTGGTCAACTTTATGTACTTTATCGCCCAAGAGCTGCGCGAGTGGATGGCAAAGCTGGGCTTCCGCACGGTCAATGAGATGATCGGCCGGGTGGACAAGCTGGAGCCGCGCAAGGCCATTGACCATTGGAAGGCCAAGGGGTTGGATTTCTCCAGCATCCTCCATAGGCCGGACGTGCCGGAAAGCGTGGGCCGCTACTGCCAGATTCCCCAAGACCACGGGCTGGAGCGGGCGCTGGACAACCAGGTGCTGCTCGATCTCTGCCGGCCCGCACTGGAGGAGAGGAAGCGGGTCGCCGCCGCCTTGCCCATCCGCAACACCAATCGGGTCGTCGGCACCATTCTGGGCAGCGAGATCACCCGCCGCTATGGCGCGGAGGGCTTGCCGGAGGATACCATCGAGCTGCACTTCCAGGGGTCGGCCGGCCAGAGCTTCGGCGCTTTTATTCCCAAAGGGCTGACGCTGGAGCTGGAGGGCGACGCCAACGACTACTTTGGCAAGGGGCTGTCGGGCGGCAAGCTGATCGCCTACCCGCCGAAAGGCTCGACCTTCGCGGCGGAAGAGAACATCATCATCGGCAATGTGGCCTTTTACGGCGCGACCAGCGGCGAGGCGTATGTGCGCGGCATAGCCGGCGAGCGCTTCTGCGTTCGCAACAGCGGCGGCCGCGCCGTCGTCGAGGGCGTCGGCGATCACGGCTGTGAGTATATGACCGGCGGCCGGGTGGTGGTGTTGGGCAGGACCGGGCGCAACTTTGCCGCCGGCATGTCGGGCGGCATCGCCTATGTGCTGGACGAGGATGAAACCTTCGCCCGCCGCTGCAACTTCGAGATGGTGGAACTGGAGCGGCTGGAGGAACCAGAGGAGATCGAGGAGGTGCGCGACCTGATCCGCCGCCATTACGAGTACACCGACAGCCCGGTGGCGAAGCGGGTGCTGGATAACTGGCACGCCTATGTGCCGCGCTTCGCCAAGGTGATGCCGCGCGACTACAAGCGCATGTTAGAGGCGTTTGCTCGCGTCGCCGCCGAAGGGCTGACCGGCGATGAGGCGGCTATGGCGGCCTTTGAGCTGAACAAGAATGACACCGCTCGCGTCAGCGGCAACTGATTCCCTCCGGCAGGGTCCGGGCGGGCAGGACGAACCTCCCGCCCGGTGATGGTTCATACTAGATTTTTTCTGATTCAAGCACTTACAGACTAGATAGAGAGCTTCAAGGTTATGTTTGCTGTTCGTGAGGCAGAGGCAACCGCCGCCCTCCCCGCCAATGCACCCACCTCGAACCTACAGACCTCCCATCATTCAACTTTGAACCCCTGGGTGATGGCGCAACAGCAGCTCGATGCCGTCGCCGAGCGGCTCCGGCTGGAGCCTAGCGTCCATGCCCGGCTGCGCCAGCCCCACCGCGCGCTGGAAGTGGCCGTGCCGACGCGTATGGACGACGGCAGCGTCCGGGTCTTTACCGGCTACCGTGTGCAGCACAGCATGGACCGCGGCCCGGCCAAGGGCGGCCTGCGCTTCCACCCCGACGTGACGCTGGACGAGGTGAAGGCGCTGGCGATGTGGATGACCTGGAAATGCGCCGTGGTCAATATTCCCTATGGCGGCGCCAAGGGCGGCATCTCCGTGGACCCGAAGCAGTTGTCCAAGGGTGAGCTGGAGCGCATGACCCGCCGGTTCGCCATCGAGCTGGCGCCGATTATTGGGCCGGAGGTGGATATTCCCGCACCGGATGTCAACACCACGCCGGAGATCATGGGCTGGTTTATGGACGCTTATTCCGGTTTGGCTGGACGGCGCACGCCGGCCATTGTCACCGGCAAGCCGCTGGAGGTGGGCGGCTCGCTGGGGCGGACGGAGGCGACCGGCCGCGGCGTTACCATTTCCGTGCGCGAAGTCGCCAAATCCATGGGGCTGCCGCTGCAAAATGAGCCGCTGGTGGTGCAGGGCTTCGGCAATGTGGGGCGCTATGCCGCGGCGTTGTTGGAGGCCGACTGCGGGATGCGCACCGTCGCAGTGAGCGATACCAGCGGCGGCGTCTATAACCCGCACGGGCTGCGGTTGGCCGAGCTGATCCGCATCAAGGAGCAGGGAGGCCGGGTCAGCGATTATCCCGACGGCGACCGGGTCAGCAATGCCGAACTGCTGGAGCTGCCCTGTACGGTGCTGGTGCCGTCGGCGCTGGAGGGTCAGATCAACGAGTCCAATGCCGGTCGCATTCACGCCCGCCTAATGGCCGAGGGCGCCAACGGCCCCACCACCCCCGCCGCCGACCAGATTCTGCACGAGCGGGGCATCGTCAATGTGCCTGACATTCTCGCCAATGCCGGCGGGGTGACGGTCTCCTTCTTTGAGTGGCAGCAAGGGCTGCGCCATGAATACTGGACGCTGGAGGAGGTCAACCGGCGGCTGGAGGCGATCATGAGCCGCGCCGTGGCCGAGGTGTGGGCGACTTATCAGGCACAGGCTGTGGACATGCGCCAGGCGGCGTATATGGTCGCGGTGCGCCGGGTGGCCGATGCCGTCCGGGCGTGCGGCGTAGCCTGAACAAATCAAGGGCCGATAGAGGGAGAAGAAGACGATGGGCAAACCGACGGGCTTCATGGAGTACACGCGCGAGTTGGCTGCCGAGCGCGACCCGCTGGAGCGTGTTCATGATTGGGATGAGTTCCACCTGCATCTGAGCGACGGCAAGCTGCAACAGCAGGGAGCGCGCTGCATGGACTGCGGCATTCCCTTCTGCCACACCGGCAAGCTGCTCAATGGGATGGCGTCGGGCTGCCCCATCAATAACCTGATCCCTGAATGGAACGATCTGGTCTATCGCGGCCATTGGCAAGAGGCGCTGGAGCGGCTGCTTAAGACCAACAACTTCCCGGAGTTTACCGGTCGCGTCTGTCCGGCCCCGTGTGAGGGGGCCTGTACTCTGGGCCTGATCGAGCCGCCGGTGACGATCAAGAGCATCGAGTGTGCGATCGTTGATAAGGGCTTCGAGGAGGGCTGGATCACCCCCGCGCCGCCGGCCAAGCGCACCGGCAAGAAGGTGGCGGTAGTGGGGTCGGGACCGTCCGGTCTGGCCTGCGCCGCGCAGCTCAACGCCGCCGGGCATACGGTGACGGTTTTCGAGCGCGCCGACCGCATCGGCGGCCTGCTCATGTATGGCATCCCCAACATGAAGCTGGACAAGCAGGTGGTGCAGCGCCGCGTCGACCTGATGATGGCCGAAGGGGTGCAGTTCGTGACCAACTGCGAGGTGGGCAAGGACATCCCCGCGACCCAGTTGCGGGAGGAGTTCGATGCGATTGTGCTCTGCTGCGGCGCGACCAAGCCGCGCGATTTGCCCATTGAGGGGCGTAACCTCAAGGGCATCCACTTTGCGATGGAGTTCCTGCACGCCAACACCAAGAACCTGCTCGACAACCGTAACGGTGAATTGCACCACGGGCGCATCGGCCACTATATCTCGGCCACAGACAAGGACGTGATCGTGATCGGCGGGGGCGACACCGGCACCGACTGCGTGGGCACGGCCATGCGCCACAAGTGCCGCAGCCTCAACCAGTTTGAGATTCTACCCCAGCCGCCCATGAGCCGCGCCCCCGACAACCCCTGGCCCGAATGGCCCAAGGTCTATAAGCTGGATTACGGCCAGGCCGAGGCTAAGGCGCGCTTTGGCCGCGACCCGCGCACCTATCTCATCTCCACCAAGCGCTTTGTCGGCGACGAGAACGGCCACGTCAAGGAGCTGCACACGGTAGACATTGAGTGGGTCAAGGACGCCAATGGGCGCTTTCAGCTCCAGGAAGTGCCTGGCTCAGAGCGAGTCTGGCCGGCCCAGCTTGTGCTGCTGGCGATGGGCTTCTTGGGGCCGGAGGAGACGATCATCGAGCAGCTTGGCCTCGAACGGGACCCGCGCTCTAATGTCAAGGCCGACTACGGGCGCTTTCACACCAGCGTCGAGGGCATCTTCGCCGCCGGAGATATGCGCCGAGGCCAGAGCCTGGTGGTCTGGGCCATCAACGAGGGGCGCGGCGCGGCCCGTGAGTGTGACCGCTGGTTGATGGGTGAGACGCTTCTGCCCTGAAGCACAAGCTAGGGTAAACTGGAACGGCGCCCGATAGCATGGGCGCCGTTCTTTATTGTCGGTATTGTCGGCTATTTCTCGTCCAAGGATGCCGCCCCAGGGTGGCACACCCTGGGGCCGCCGATGTGGCGGCGATCAGCAATCTTCGACAACAGGCACATGCAAGGAAAGAATGATGTCGAAAGTGGGCTGGACTTATCCGGCGGCGCTGTTGGGGCTGGATGCGGCGGCGAATTTTGCACTGGCGCTCTTGCTGTTTGGCGCATGGACGCCGGGCTACAGCCAGGCCGCCAACCTAGTGAGCGAGCTGGGCACGGCGGTAGCGCCGTTTGCATTGGCTTTTAACCTGATCGGCTTTGTGCTGCCGGGCCTTCAGATTGCGGCCCTCGGCGCGGGGCTGGGGATGGAGTTCCGGCATAAGGGGCTGCCTGTATGGATGCCGGGATTGGTCATGGTGTCCGGCGCAGCGTGGGCGCTGCTGGGCCTCTTTCCGGCAAGCTCCGGCCTCTACCCATCGCCTGTCACGACCGTTCACAACGTGCTGATGCTGGTCAGCCTGGGGACATTCGTGCTGGCGGCGCTGGCTTGGCCCTATGTGGCCGTGCGTGATGCGGCATGGCGCTCCTTCATCACGCCCTCGATGATGCTTGGCTTGGCGACCATCGCGAGCTTTGCCCTGCCGAGCCGCATTCCCG
>DATLZJ010000688.1:0-5968 GCA_035574055.1 Caldilineaceae bacterium | reverse complement strand
GCATGAGCATCGCCAGCAACAGACTGTTGGTATGCTCGTAAACCCACACCATGAGGACACGGTAAGCCGGTAGCTGCCCGACCAAGACAAAGAAGCTGGTCGCAGCCAGGAAGGGTCCAAGGGGAAGCCCTCCGGAAAGAGCAATGCCGGGCCAGAGGCGGAGAAAGGGGAGATGCCACACGCCCCACAACACCCCCACGATAAGGCCGGTGGCGAGGATACCATGACGCCGCCTCAGCCTGGGGGTGGCAAAGCCCGTCCAGCCGAGCTCCTCGAAGAACCCGACCATCAGCGCCGACGCGATACCCATCAGGAGGAAAGGAGCTTTGCCATTCGTGGTGGTGACCAGGCCAGGGCGAAAGATTGGGGATGCGAGCGAAAGCGCAGTATGTACAACCACAAACACAAGGGGTGCGCTCAGAAGCGCAACCGCATACCAGCGCGCGCTCGCTCGCCATATAAGCAGGCGGGCAAACAGCTCGCGGAACCCCGCTCTGCCGGAGACCAGGGCAGTCATGAGGATAGCGGCAACACTGGGGCCGCCCAGCACCGCCGGGATCAGAAAAGAGACCTGCGCTGCAAATTCTTCCTGCGTCCCCGGGAGGCCGCCATTCCTGTAGATGACCAACAGCATGACACCCCAGGAGATGGCGAACGCCAGAGCGTAGTAGATCGACAGCGGATATCGTTTGAAGAAAGACTGAATGGCTGTCATGAAGCCCCCCTTTCTGACGAGCTTCGCAAAGAACACACCAGCCGCCTCACGCGGGTCACCGCGGCGTGAGCTGAGGCGCTCCGATGCCGGTGGGCGGCTTGCCTGGCCGCGAGAGTTGCCCACGATTGGCCAGCATGACGGCTGCCACGAGGAGCCACCATGCGGCGGCTCCAACGAGGATAGAGGTCAACAGAGGGACCTCTGCCAGCGTAACAGGCGCCACGATGATCATGCTGGCGGTAAGACTGACGTGCATGAGTACCGCCAAGAGTAGACTCTCGGTGTGATCGTAGACCCATACCATCAGCACCCGGTAGGCCGGCAGCCAAGAGAAGAGGCGCGCTAATAGGATGGCCAACGGGAGCGCTCCGGAAAAACTGCCGGCCTCCCAAAACATCGGGAAGTGCCATGCTCCCCATAGAACGCCGACGATCATCCCGGTGGTCAGAATGCTGTACCGCCGCCTCAGCACGGGGGTAGCGAACCCTGTCCAGCCCAGTTCCTCAAATAAGCCGACCAGTAGCCCGGCTATAATCGCCGACAGAAGAGGCCCAGCAAGGTCGTCCGTCATGAAGATGGCGGGAAGGAACTCGCGGGAGAAGAGCGAAAGCGCCAGGGGTACCGCCGTCGCCAGCAGCGGAGCAGCCAGGAGCGCGACGGCATACCAACCGATACCCACCCGCCACTTGAGCAACCGCGAGAGAAGCTCGCGCAGGCCCGCCCTCCCCGAGACCAGGGCCGTCAACAGGATGCCTGCTACACTGGGGCCGGCAAGAGACGCCATGAGCGCAAGCAGGGGCACCGTCTCAAAGGTTTCGGCGGTGATTGGGAGTCCACCGGGACCGAGGGCCAGGAGGATACCGCTCCCGGAGATAGCGAACGTGAGGACGAAGTACGTCAGCACCGGGCGTCGCCGGATGAACTTCTGAATGATTGCCATGATCTCCTCCTTTCTGACGAGATCCGCAAACACCGCACCAGCCGTCACGCTGCTGGTCAACCGGGCCTGAATTGGGGTGAGCCGTGGCTGGCAGATAGTGGGTCTGGCCGCGAAAGATGCCCGCGGTTGGCGATGGCAAGCGCGGCGACGGCCAGCCAGAATGCGGCCGCCAACGTGAGGGACCAGATCACGTAGACGGCGCCTGCCATCGCCGCAGGTGCGAGAATAAAGAGCGTGCTGGCGATTAGACTCGTGTGCATCAGCATGGCCACGAGCAGGCTCCCGGTGCGGTCATAGACCCACACCATCAGCACCCGGTAGGCCGTCAATTGCCCTACGATACTGAGGACGCCATTCACGGTCAGGAAGAGCGCCAGCGGAAGCTCCCCTGTGTACGTGCCGGCTATCCAGGCGGGGGTCACAAGGTAGTGCCACATACCCCAGAGGGCGCCAACGAACAGCCCGGTGGCAAGGACACCATGCTGCTGCCTCAGCCGAGGGATGGCGAACCCCGTCCAGCCTAGCTCCTCGCCGAAACCTCCCAAAAGCCCGGCCACGACGGCAGGCGCTAGGAGGGACGCCTTGTCGCTCGTGGTGAGGATACCTGGAAGGTAGGCCGGCGAGCTGCGCGACAGCACGAGGAGGACGGCGGCCCCCAGGAGCGGCGCGGTGAGGAGCGCGACCGCGTACCAGCGAACGCCCACCCGCCACCGGAGCAAGCGGGCAAGCAGCTCGCGATAGCCCGCCCGTCCCGACACAAGGCCGGTCAGCGCCAGGCCCGCGATGGGGGGGCCGAGTTCCAGCGCCAGCACAACGAACCAGATCAGGCGCGCGATCTGCTCCGGCGTGCCCGGAATGTTGCCAGGTCCGCCGATGAGCAGGAGCACGCCGCCCCAGGAGATAGCAAACGTCAGAATGTAGTAGCTCAATACAGAGTGCTTCTTGATGAGCGCCTGGATGGTCGTCATGGTCTCCTCCTTTCTCAAGAGACCTGCGAACGCCGGCCCCTCGCTGTGGCTCAGCGGGGCATAAGCCGGGGCGTCCCTGCGTCAGCGGGCGGCCGGCCGGCTGCTGTCGTTGCTTGGTCACGCCATAGTACAATCGCAAACACCGCCAGCCACAACATGTACCCGAAGATGCCCATGCGCTCCCTTACCCCCAGCCACGGCGTCGGCAGGTTCGCCGCGATCCGGGGCAGTTCCAAAAACGACCACACGCCCGTCACGATGAAGAGCAGGATGGTTGCATAGGAGTAGAGGCGGAACCACCTCCCGTTGGCCGTGGCGCCGAAGCCGATGACGAGCAGCAGCAAGAGCAGGGTGACCGCCGTGACGATAACGTGTATCGTATTGGCAAGCGATCCGGCAGCTTCATTCAGGTTTAACGAGAAGAGGGGGCCTATTAAGTCGAGCACCCCAAGGCCGATCAGCAGAGCGCCTGCGATACGTAGGCTGCGCTTCGGAAGCCCTCCGGGCGTAGCGGCTCGCCAGACGCCGAAGCCGAACGCGATCTCAAGCAGCGTATAGATGAGGAGAATCGGCATCAAGAAGGATCGGGTCGGCGCGCCAATTGCCCTTAACTCGCTGACGGATTGCGCGGTGTAGCTGTAGCCCTCCCAACTCAACGCGGCGAGGATATCAGAGCCTATATACAACAGCGCCGCGAGGATGCCGCAGATGAGCAGGACTTTGCGTGCCATCGTTACCCTCCTTTACGATTTCATAATAGCGCCAGAAACCCTGCGGTCTTTTGTTTCGGAGGAGGGGGATTTGGAGGAGGGGTATTCCTTGCCCAACAAAAAAGAATACAACGCAACGTCTTGCGCTGTAACCACTTCCGGACCAGGTTAGCGCCTGGTCAGATGACCAGTTGATCGATCACGCTGAGGATAGGCTTGGGGCAAACCGGGCGAAGAAGCTACGCGACCTAAATAGCAGCATCATAGGGGCGGCATCGGCGCCGCTCGTAGCGCGCACGCGCCGTGCTCTGTAGGTGCAGCAGGATGCCGCACGGGGGTGTTAAGCCAGAACGTGCGCTAGGATAGCGCACCTACAATAGAGCGATGCTGCCTATTTTGCGAAACTACTGGATGCTACACCCTTCAAGACAGAATCTACAGGTTGGGCTGTGCTTGAGGCTATACAAAGTCGGGCCGGATGATGTCCGGCGGACCGGGGGGGAGACCGTACTCCGCCCGTACCTGGTCGCGGATCGCCAATAGCTCATCCCGTCCCTGGGGGACGAGAGCGCCCAGGAGCAGGGCCGGCAGGTGGTTGTCCAGCCATTGGGCGACAAAGGGGCCGGGCACCCCTAACCGCTTGCAGGGCCAGAGGATCAGGTCGGCGGCCAGCCGGATGCGGTTGATGCTGGCAAAGCTGGAGATGGGCTGCTCGTCAAAGGTGCGCCGGTTGACCGCCAGCAGCGTCGCGCCCCCCTTGTGGGCCTCGACGACCATCACCGCCTCGATGGCGTGGCGATAATAGGCGTCGGGCGTGCAGCCGGCCAGCGCCGGCGGCGCGGTAAAGACCTGCTCGGCGCTGCGCCGGCTAAAGCACTTATAGCCGGAATGGAAGTCCGGCAGCGGGTCATAGGCAGTGAGAAACTGGAGCATGAGCGGCTTACCGGCGGCCACGGCATCATAGACCAGCGCATCCATCAGCATTCGGTTCGCCAGCTCTTCGCCCTCGGCGCGGAGCAGGCCCAAAGGCCGGTAGCGCGAGCTGCGGTTGCCCAGCGCCAGCAGCCGGTCATTGCCGGTCGCCTCGGCCACATGCTCGGCGGCGCGCACGAAGTTGAGCAGCTCATTGGCAAAATGATCGCCATCGGCGTCCACCATCGCCAGGTAGCGCAGGTTGGGATTTTCCAGCAGGGCAGTGACGCCTGCGGCGAGGGCCGCCAACTTGCCCCGGTTCTCAGGCGAAACCACCAACCGCACCCCAAAAGTCGCGGCGGCCTCCCGCGCGACCTGCTCTGCAAGGAGCGAGCCGTCTACGCTCAGACAGATGGAACGGGGTGAGCGTAGCTCGCGCACAAAGAGCATGACCGTATCGTGTAGCGTGGCGCGGGCGACTGCCGGGTCGGCGTCGGGCCGGAAATAGACGGGAATGACGACGCCGGTATGTTCTTCCAGCAGAGCGAGCGCGGCGGATGTGGGGAGGGACACGGTTGCGCGGGAGCCGGTGAAAGTAGAGCCGGTGACGGTCATGGCAGGCATGTATTGCACATAGGATGGCCGATCTCAAATCCAGACAGGGTCTTCCTCCGATTTTGGCGTATGCGCGGCGATCCTGCAAAATGCGAAGGGAGAGAGGAGACAAACGGATGGATGTGCTGGGTTACAACCGCAAGGCATGGGACACGGCCGTCGAGCGTGGCAGCGAATGGACCATCCCGGTCGGGCCGGAGGTGATTGCCGCCGCCCGCCGCGGCGAATGGCAGATCATCCTCACGCCGACCAAGCCCGTGCCGCGCACCTGGTTCCCTGCGGACCTGACCGGGTTGGCGGTGCTAGGCCTGGCCTCCGGCGGCGGGCAACAGGGGCCTGTGCTGGCCGCCGCCGGCGCCCAAGTCACCATCTTTGACAATTCGCCGCGCCAGCTTGCCCAGGACCGGCTGGCGGCCGAGCGGGAAGGGCTGGCGATCCGCACCGTCCAGGGGGACATGGCCGACCTGTCGGCCTTCGAGGATGCCAGCTTTGACCTGATCGTGCATCCCGTCTCCAACGTTTTTGTGCCGGATGTGCGCCCGGTCTGGCGCGAAGCCTTTCGGGTCCTGCGCCCCGGGGGCGCGTTGCTGGCCGGGTTCATGAACCCTACCTACTTCATCTTCGACATGGCGCTGGCCGATGAAGGCGTGCTGCGCGTGCGCCACAAACTGCCCTATTCTGACTTGACCAGTCTGACTCCTGCCGAGCGCCAGCGCTATCTGGACGATCTTCAGCCGCTGGAGTTCAGCCATACGCTAGAAGACCAGATCGGCGGGCAGATTGACGCCGGCTTTTTGATCGCCGGCTTCTATGAAGATGGCTGGGAGGGGGTCACGCTCTCCGATTATATGCCGATCTTTATCGCCACGCGGGCGATCAAGCCAACCCAATAGCACCGTGTTCAAGACCGCTGACTCCGATCAGCCATGAGGGGAGAATCCATACCATGACCACCTGGCAGGAGTATCTGACCGCCAATGAGGATCGCTTTCTGGGCGAGATGCTGGAGTTCTATCGCATTCCCAGCGTTTCCAGCCTGCCGGAACATGCCGGCGATGTACAGCGCGCGGCCGAGTGGGTCGCCCGGCGCATGGAGCAGGCGGGTATT
>DATLZJ010000687.1:0-6037 GCA_035574055.1 Caldilineaceae bacterium | reverse complement strand
CTGGACTGGTGGCGCGCCGCCAAGTTCGGCCTGTTTATCCATTGGGGACTCTACGCCATCCCCGCCGGCGTCTGGAAAGGCGAGCAGGTCCCCGGCATCGGCGAGTGGATCATGCACCGGGCGCGCATCCCCGTGGCCGAGTATGAGGCCCTCGCCCGCCAGTTCAACCCGGTGCACTTCAACGCCGCCGCGTGGGTCTCCCTTGCCAAACGGGCCGGCCAGAAGTACCTGGTAATTACCGCCAAGCACCATGACGGCTTCTGCCTCTTTGATTCGGCCCTGACCGGTTATAACATTGTGGACGCGACGCCGTTTGGCCGCGACCCGATGGTCGAGCTAGCCGAGGAGTGCCGGCGCCAGGGGATAAAATTCGGCTTCTACTATTCCCAGACCCAAGACTGGCATCACCCCGACGGCGACGGCAACGACTGGGACTATGACGAATCGGCCAAGGACTTCGACGGCTATATCCGGGGCTATGTCGCGCCCCAAGTACGCGAGCTGCTCACCAACTACGGCGAGATCGCGATCATCTGGTTCGACACGCCCAAGGGCATTACCCCAGAGCAAAGCCGCTTTCTGCTGGACCTGGTCCACGAGCTGCAACCCAACTGCCTCGTGTGCGGGCGCTTGGGCAACCAGCTCGGCGACTATGCCTCGGCTGGCGACAACCGGATTCCGCAACAGGCGGTCGAGGCCGACTGGGAAACGCCGGCGACCATCAACGACACCTGGGGCTACAAGTCCTACGACCACAACTGGAAACCGGCGGAGGAGCTGATCCGCAAGCTGGTGGATATCGTCAGCAAGGGGGGCAACTATCTGCTCAACGTTGGGCCGACCGCCGAAGGGGTGATCCCGCAGCCGAGCGTGGAGCGGCTGGAGGCGATGGGCCGCTGGTTGGCGGTCAACGGCGAGTCCGTCTATGGAACCCAACCCGGCCCCATCCAGGGGACGGCAGCCTATCGCACCACGCGCAAGCCCGGTAAGGTCTATCTACATGTGTTTGAGTGGCCGGCGGGCGGGCAGATCGAGCTACCGGCCCTCCCGGCCCGCCGCGCCTATCTCTTGAGCGACCCGGATCGCACACCGCTGCCGCTCGCGCAGCGAGGACAACAGGTCATCATCCAGGGACCGGCTGCCGCGCCTGACTCGGCGGACAGTGTGATTGTGTTGGAGGAATGAGATGGATGCAAAAGGGAGCTTCTAACTTAGCGGCTGCTCGCTCGAGACACCGATACTTTCCGGCCACGTTTATCGTATCTCATCTGCAACCGATTGGATGAAGCTAACCGATTAGATGAAGGTTTGGTTGGATGAAGCTAACTCAACCCTCACGCAACCCTGAGTAGCGGGCGCTCTAGAAAGTTGCTATGCGCCAAGATTGGATTGATACCCTCACCCGCGCCGTTGCCACACCGGCAAGCGGCCGTCCTGTCTGGCGCGCCTTGGCCGGCGCGCTCTCCGGTACCGTTGTGTCCGCCGCCGGGGGTCTGGTCGGGCGCGGCCCTTTGCAGCCTCAACCTGCACAGGCCGCGCCTGGCTCGAATTGTATGGCGCTCAACCATGATGCGACCTGCCCTCCCGGCACCGAAAAGCAGCCCAAGCCCGGCAACACCCCCACGATGAACGGCTGCGGCCCGGAGGGGGGCAGCATCAAGATTCCCCAGGGCTACGGCCGCGCCGATTATACTAGCTCCTGCAACCAGCACGATGTGTGCTATGAGGATTGCTACACTCCCAAGGATACCTGTGATGTGGAGTTTCTCGAGGATATGCTCGACGCCTGCGCGGCGGCCTATCCCGGCGCCCTCAACAGCCTCTTTCGCTTTGGCTGCTACGAGCGGGCCTACATCTATTACCAGGCCGTCTCCAACTTCGGCGACGATGCCTGGATCGCCGCCCAACAAAAGGCATGTGAGTGCTGCAAGCCCAAAGTCTACTGTAACTGCAACAAGAAGTGCTACGACGACGTCAATGTCTGCTTGAACGAGTGTAAAGTGACCCTGGCTTGCTTCACCGGCATCTGCGACCCCGCCGAGCCGGGCCAGTGTCCCGCATAGAGGTGAGCTGTGGATAGTGCGTTGTTATTCCTATTGATCCGGCTGATCCTGGCGGGCGTCTTTGCCCTGGCCGGAATAGCGAAGCTGGCCGACCTAGCCGGCTCGCGTCAGGCAATGCATGACTTTGGCCTGCCTGCGGCGCTGGCTGGGCCGCTGGGTCTCCTGCTGCCATTGGCCGAGTTGGCGGTGGCGCTGGCCCTCCTACCGGCAGCCACGGCCTGGTGGGCAGCGTGGGGCGGGCTGATCCTCCTGTTGGGCTTCATCGGCGGCATCGCCGCCAACCTGGCCCGCGGGCGCACCCCCAACTGCCACTGCTTCGGCCAGCTTCACTCCAAACCCATCGGCGGGCCGACCCTGCTGCGCAACAGTCTGCTGGCCCTGCTCGCGGGCGCGCTCGTCTGGCAAGGACCGGCGGGGAGTGGTCCCAGCGCATTGAGCTGGCTCGCCGCCCTCTCGCCCCTGGGCATCCTGACGCTGGCCGGAGGGCTGCTGCTGGCGGCGGCCATCGCCGTGCAGACCTGGATCGTCTTGAACCTGCTCCGCCAGAACGGTCGCCTGCTGCTCCGCATCGAGGCGCTGGAAGCGCACCTGGGCTTGGCTGCGCCATCGGCCCAGCCGGGGACGCCGGCCAAAGGGCTGCCGGTGGGCGCGACCGCGCCCGCCTTCCGCTTGCCGGCGCTGGCAGGCGGCGAAGAAACGTTGGAGACGCTGCGCGCCCGCGGCAAGCCCGTTCTGCTGATCTTTTCTAGCCCAACCTGCGGCCCCTGCCTGGAACTGCTGCCGGAGATCGCCCGCTGGCAGCGCGCCGGTACAGCAACCGTCGCCCTGATCAGTCGCGGCGGTCGCGCCGCCATCCAGTCGCTGGCCGCGGAGCATCACCTGGCCGATGTGCTCCTCCAACAGGAGAATGAGGTGGGCATGACCTACGGCGTCACCGGCACGCCCAGCGCCGTCCTGATCACGTCCGGCGGCGCCATCGCCGGCCCGCTGGCCGAAGGCGCGCCGGCGGTGCGGTCTCTGGCGGCGCGGGCGCTCCAACCTGTGGCGCCCCCTACTGCGCCGGCAGACATCGCCGAGCGGATGCGCGGCCATCTGCGCCCGCGCGCGCCGATTGCCCTCAACAACGACCCGGCGCCCAAGCCGCTCCCGGCGCCAGGGGAGCCTGCGCCGCCCGTCCGCTTGCCCGATCTGGAGGGCCAGCCGGTGGACCTGTCCAGCTTCCGCGGAAAGCCGCTGCTGCTGATCTTTTGGAATCCCGGCTGTGGCTTTTGCCGGCGCATGGCCGATCAACTACGCGCCGCGGTCACCCATCCGGCTCCTGGCGCGCCTCAAGTCGTTCTCATCTCCACCGGCACCGTCGAGGCCAACCGCGAGCTGGCGCTGCCGGCGCCCACCCTCTTGGATGAAGGCTTCCGCACCGGCTTTGCCTTCGGCGCACGCGGCACGCCTTCGGCCATCCAAGTGGATGCAGAGGGCCGGATCGCCGGCCCGGTGGTCGTCGGCGCGCCGGATGTGCTGGCGCTGATCCAAAGGACACCCGCGCTCGCTTAGAAGGATTCTGCTGATGCAACCCGATCAGTTTGACCAACTCGCCCGCGCGCTTGCCCACGGCGCAACGCGCCGCCAGGTTCTCAAGGGGCTGGCGGCAGGGATGGGCGCCCATCTACTGGCGACCATGGGCTTCGGCGCGACACGCCCCACACCGGCCTATGCCGCAAGCGAAGGGGTGTTGTATGTGCCCATGATTCGGACCGGCAGGGCCAGCATCTGTTCCGTAGGCTCTACCTGCGAAAACAAAATCTACTGTTCCGAGGATCAGAGCTGTCTCTGTATTAAGACAGCGGAAGGTGACATCCGCTGTGGAAAGATACCCAGCTGTAGCGCCCAGCGCTGCACTACCAGCGCCGACTGCGCCCAGTTGGGCGAAGGCTACTTCTGCGACTCACCAGGAAGCGGTTGTTGCGACAACGAGCAGCGCTGCCTGGCGCCCTGTGATGCCGAGATCGCCTGTCCCCCGGCGCGTACCTGCGGCTCCACCTGCTGCGAGCCGGGGACCATCTGTAGCAACGGCGCTTGTGTGGACCCGATCGAGGGTGTGTGGACCGGGACCGTCAGCTACGAGGGCCAGTCCATCGGCATCCGCTTTGTTCTATCACGCGACAGCAGTACCAACGAGCTATCGGGCCGGATGCTCATGCTCGACCCGGTGACCAACGAATACCTGGAGAGCGGCGCCATCACCGGCAGTGTCTACAACTCCTCCGCCTCTTGGTATACGGAGGCTGACTCCTATATCTCCGGCGACTTTGCAGACGCTAGCTTCACCGGCCTCTTTTCCTTCCCGGCTCGTCATGGCGAGCCAGGCTTTGACGCGGCGCTCTCCTTGCAGCGCACTGGCGATGCCGGCTAATTCAGCCCTGCGCTGATGCCAGCGCGCAGAAGCGGTCTACCTTTTGATTGAGCAGGGCCAAGCTATCATCCCAAAACTGCCTGGCCCGAATATCGAGGCCAAAGCGCGCGGCCAGTTCTGCCGCTTTGGCCTCGCCCGTAGAGGCAAGCAATTGCTGGTAATCGGGGACAAAGGCCGCGCCGCGCTGCTGGAAAATGGCATACAGCCCGGTGCTGAACAATAGACCAAAGGCGTAAGGGAAATTGTAGAAGGGAAAGTCCAGGTAGTAATAGTGGGGTTTCCAGGTCCACATATAGGGCTGTAGGTAACGCTCGTCCAGCCCGTCGCCATAGGTCGCACGCTGGGCGCGGCCCATGATCTCGCACAGCTCATCGGCGGACAGCTCGGCCTGGGCGCGCCGGACGAAGACCTCTTGCTCAAAGAGGTATCGCGAATAAATGTCCACGATGACCTGGCCTGCGCCATTGAGAATATTCTCCAGGATACCCAGTTCCTCCTGCTCATCCTGGGCGCGCGCTAGCGCCGCCTCCATGACAATCGTCTCGCACATGATCGAAGCCGTCTCGGCCAGCGTCATAGGCGTATCGCTCTGCAACACAGTCTTGCCGGCGCAGAACCTACATTCATTGTGATAGGCGTGGCCTAGCTCATGGGCGATGGTCGAGACCTCGTTGAGCGAGCCGTCGAAGTTGGCGAGGATGCGGCTCTCGCGCACGGTGGGCAGCCTGGTGCAGTAGGCGCCGCCCACCTTACCGTCGCGCGGCTCGGCGTCAATCCAGCAATGGTCAAAGGCGCGGCGGGCAAAGGCTGCCAGGTCGGGCGAGAAATTGGCGAAGTTCTCCAGCACAAAGCCCCGGCACTCCTCCCAGGTAAAGCTCTTGGCCGCCTCACCGACCGGCGCAAAGAGGTCCCACCAAGCCAACCGCTCCTTGCCCAGCAGCGCCGCCTTCGCCCGAAAGTAGCGGCGGAACATCGGAAACGAGTCCGCCATGGCGGCCAGCATGGTCTCCAGGGTGGGCCGGTCTAGGCGGGCCAAGTCAATCGCCATATGCAGCCCGTCGGTTCGCCCGCGGCGCTTGTTCAACGTATTGGCCGCGCCCTTGATGCCGTTCAAGGCCGCAGCCAGCGGCTCGCGCACACGCGTCCAGGCGGCGCTTTCAGCCTCATAGGCGCGGCGGCGCACGTCCTCGTCTGGGTGCGAGCGGAGGTTGATCAGCGCGGTCATGGGCAAGGTCTGCGTCTGGCCGTCCAGCTCGAAATCCACCGTCACCTGTGAGGTCACGGTGCGCTGGAGCTTGCGCCAGGCATTCGCGCCACTCAGCTCCAGCTCGGCAGCCAGGCTTTCTTCGGCCTCACTCATCAGGTATTGGGACTGCTCGGCGATCTCACGCAGACAAAAGGCATGGGCCTGGGCCGTTGGATTGAGGGGCAGCGCCTGCTCTAACACCGGCCCTAGACGCCCCACCCACGCTTGCGCCTGAACCTTGAGCGTCTGCATCCGCGCCCAAAGCTGGTCAAACTCCGACAGTCGCCTGGCCGCCACGCGATCGCGCGAATCGGTGTC
>DATLZJ010000686.1:0-2731 GCA_035574055.1 Caldilineaceae bacterium | reverse complement strand
GGTCGCGCTCTACCGCCGCGAGCTTGGCCCACGCTGGGGGACGCTGCTGGGGGTGCTGCTGGTGGGCGGGCTGGCGCTGACGGCCTGGCGTCCCACCTGGCTGGCCGCCGGGGAGCGGGATTGGCTGTTGCTCTTCTTTCTGCTGGCGTTGCTGCCGGCATGGCTGCTGCCCAGGACGCCGCCGGCAGAGCGGGCGCTGTGGCTCTGGTTTGGGGTGGGGCTGCTGGCGCTCCTCTTCCTGATCGCCAAACCGCGCACCCATGTCTATGTCTTTTTTACCCCCTGGGCGCTGTTGGCAGGGCTGGCGCTGGCGCGGGGCTGGCGCCGGCTGGCAGAGCGGATCGGCGTCCGCCCTGCCGCCTGGGTCGGGGGCGCGGCGGCAGTGATGCTCATCGGCGTCTTTGCTCTCTATGTCTATCTGCTCTTTGCCTACACCCAAGTCGAGGTGCTGAATACCTGGCCGGAGAATCGCCCGCCCGGCTATTGGACCGTCTATGACACGCTGGACAACCGGGCGCTCTTCGGCTTTCCGCTGGCAAACGGCTGGAAGGCGGTGGGGATGCTCTATGAGACGGGGGAGATCGAGGGGCACTATGCCACCAATGAGGTGGAGTTCTGGACGCCGATCTGGTACACGCGCGGGCGGATGCGCTGTGAGGCCGAGGCGGAGTGGTTCTTCCAGATCAGCAACCCCCAGCCTGACCCGGAAGGCTACCGCCGCGCGCTCACGGAACAGCTTGCCAACCGGTACCGGCCTTGGGGGGTGGTCGAGATCCATGGCGAGCCGCGCCTCGTGATCCACCGGCGCGGCCAAGAGCAAGGCCAAGCACAAGAGGCCGGGCCGCTGCGCCGCTTCCCGTTGGAGCCATACGCCGCGGCCTTCGATGCGCAGGCTACGCCCGATTTGCCGTTGGGCTATCCGGTGGTGGAGCCGCCCATCGCCCACCCGCTGCACGTCAACCTGGGCAACCTGGTCTGGCTGGAGGGATACGCGCTGGCGTATGAGACGCCGCTGGAGCCGGGCGATGTGATGCGCCTGACCCTCTATTGGCGGGCGCAGCGCCCCATCGCTGAGTCCTACAAGGTCTTCAACCAGTCCTATTACGGCGAGGGCGTGATGGTCGCCCAGCAGGACGGCTATCCGGTCTGCGGCAGCCGGGGCACCTGGCTGTGGGACCCCGGCGAGCTGATCGCCGATGTGCATACCATTGCGATCAAGCCCGATGCGCCGCCTGGCCTCTACCCGCTCTACACCGGCCTCTATATTGAAGAGACCTTTGAGCGCCTCAGCGTGCTCGACGAGCAGGGCGCGCCCGTCGCCGACCAGGTCCATCTGACCGATATCCGTATTGGCGTCGAGTAGCCTGCGAACGCGCCATTGGGGCGCGGGTATGGCTCAGTGGATGAGCGTCCTCTCGATGCGCCGGTCTGGGATGAGCCAGATGGTCGCCACCACTACATAGAGCGCAAAGGCCAGCCAGGGGTTGACAAAGGCAAGGGGAATGGCCGTAATGTAAAATCCGATGGAGAGTTTGCCTTTGGTGTCGCTGCCCACGGCGGTTGCCAGTTTGGAATCTCGGCCATGCAGCGCCAACAGTACACGGACCAAGATGAAGTAGGCAACCGCTGCCAACAAGAGGATGACACCATAGAGGGCAACCGGCCAGGCCGCAAAGCGGTTCTCGCCCATCCAACCCGTGACAAAGGGGATGAGCGACAGCCAGAAGAGCAAGTGGAGATTTGCCCAGAGGACACGACCGTCCACATATTGGATGGCCTGGAGCAGGTGATGGTGGTTGTTCCAGTAGATGCCGATAAAGATGAAGCTGAGCACGTAGCTCAGAAAAATGGGGGCAAGGGCGAGCAGTGCGGCCAACTCGGCCTCGTGCGGAACGCTCAATTCCAGCACCATAATGGTGATGACGATGGCAAGCACGCCGTCACTGAACGCTTCCATACGTCCCTTACTCATCGATCTGCTCCAGATGGTTGACAAGAGCGCGCGGCATCTTGTCGCACCTACTGCAATTGCGAGCATTGCGAGGGCTTTTGACAAAGCGAGGAATCTCTCTAGGCCGGCGCCAGGTGCAAGGCAGCCTGCCGGAGAGATTCCTCGCCCCATCGGGATGCTCGCGCCTATGCATCGGCTATGCCCGGCGCGGTCGCCGACAAGCTATGATCCGTAATCGTTCTCGACGATTGGCACCAGCAGCCTGAAGATGGCGTCAACGAAGTCCACCACCTCGAAATTCACATAGAAGATCTGCCGGGAGTCCTCCGTCCGGAATCGGCCCGGCCACAGGAAGATGATCTGATTTTGGAGATTGGCAATCAAGGTGTCGCTGCTGGCAGGGGCGCCGCCATCTAGCCGGACTTCGGTGTTCGGCAGCGGGGTCGCCGAGACGACATCATCACCGCCCAGGCTGTTGACCTCCAGATTCTCGGTGCTGATGTCGAGGCTAAAGAGGCCCAAGTTGGTGCGGCTAAAGGCGACTCGTCCAGCAACCGGCAGGATGGTAAAGGCATCGCCGGCAGCCGGCGCGCCGTTGACCTCGGCTACATCGTTGTCATCGTCGCCGTTCATCACATCGGTGCCGTCGCCGTTGTTCCAGATCATCCGATCATTGCCGGGGCCGCCGTTCATGGTGTCGTTACCACGGAATCCGATCAGGGTGTCGTCGCCGGCGTCGCCGTTGAGGAGATCGGGGCCGTTGCCGCCCGTCAGCCGGTC
>DATLZJ010000685.1:0-3340 GCA_035574055.1 Caldilineaceae bacterium | reverse complement strand
AGCCTTCGCCCGCTGGGGCCGGTAGACTTTTGCCTTGTGGCGGCGGGCAGTGGGCAGCTCTGGGTAGACCGGGCTGTGCTCTTGCCCGCCGACCACATTGACGGCCTGGACCCCGACCTCCTGGAGCGAATTCGCTGGCTTGCGCCGCCCATCCTGCGCTGGCCCGGCGGCAACTTCGCCAGCACCTATCACTTCTGGCGCGGCATCGGCCCTCTGGATGAACGCCAGACCTACCCCAACACCGACTGGGGCGGCATTGACGACAACTTCTTCGGCGTCAACGAGTTCCTACGCCTGTGCGCGTTGGTCAACACCGAGCCGCATCTCTGCGTCAACATCGGCAACGGCACGCCTGAGGAGGCTGCCGCCTGGGTGGAATATGTCAACGGCGCAGCCGATACTCACTGGGGCGCGCGCCGCGCCGCCGACGGCCATCCGGAGCCGTACAACGTCCGCCTCTGGGAAGTGGGCAATGAGATCTATGGCCCGTGGCAGACCGGCCACTGTGGCGCGGAGGAGAACGCCAGGCGTTACCGGGTGTGGGCCGAAGCCATGCGCAAGGTAGACCCCACGCTGGAGCTGATCGCCACCGGCAACTGCTTTGACTTTGTTGAGCCGCACCACCACTGGCATGAGACGCTGTTGGCGGAGGGGGGTGAGCATGTGGAGTCCATCGCCCTCCACGCGCTGCCCAACAACTTCCGGCAGGTTGATGAGCATATGGACCTCAGCGAGCTATGGCATAGCTTGATGGCCCATCCGTTCCGCTGGGAAGTGACCGATTTACCGCAACTGCTGGCGCTCGCCCGGCAGCTCGTACCGGATCGGCGGGTAGACCTCGCCATCACCGAATGGGGCATTCTCGGCGACACCCAGCGCCCCCAGGTCGGCAACCTGGGCGGCGCCATCTACGCTGCACTCTTCCTCAACATGGCGATCCGCCAACAAGAGCATATCCGGGTCGCCAACGCCACGGCGCTGTTCCACGGCGGCTGTCTGCGCAAGGCGGGACCCTTCCTCTACCATGATCCCCAGGTGGAGGTAATCCGTCGCTATACCGAGTTGAGCGGCGGGATGCGTCTGCCGGTCGCCTACACAGGCCCTGCCTACGATGTCAGCAACGGCGTGCGCGCCACGCCCACGGTCGCCAATGTGCCCTGGCTCGATGCCATCGCCGTGCGCCGGCCAGATGGGGAAGTGGTCGTCGTTGTGGTCAATCGCCATGCCGGCGAAGCCACGCGCTTCACGCTGGCTAGCGACAAGCCCCTCCGGCCCAGTCGCTTTGAGGTCATGACAGGCCACATGCGCGAGATGAACACGCCCCTTGCGCCCGACCAGGTAATCTTTAAACAGCAGCCCTGCCCGGCCTCTGCCCCACAACTCTCCCTCCGCCTGCCCCCGCGGGCCATCGGCTGGCTTGTGTGTACGATTTCTGAGTGAGCCAGCCCAAGCGAAAGAGCGATCATGGACAAGCAACCGAACATTCTGTTTCTCTTCACCGACCAACAGCGGGCCGATACCCTGGGTTGTTACGGCAATCCCATCTGCCGGACGCCTCATATTGATGCGCTGGCCGCCGAAGGCGTGCGCTTTACCCAAGCCTACACCCCGACCTCGATCTGCACACCGGCGCGCGCCTCCATTCTCACCGGCGTCATGCCCCATCGCCACCGGCTGTTGGCAAACTTCGAGCGCAACGTCGGCTATCTCACCGAACTGCCCGATGACGCCATTCCCTTTTCACGATACCTGCGCGCCGCGGGCTACAACGTGGGGACCATCGGCAAGTGGCATATTGGCGTCGAGCGCGGCCCTGAGCATTATGGATTCGACGGCCCCCACTTTCCGGGCTGGGGGCCGCCGGTCCAGCACCCTACCTATCGCGCCTATTTGGAGAACAGAGGGCTGCCGGCCTTCCGCGCCAGGGACCTCATCCGTGGGCGCTTTCCCAACGGCCAGCGCGCCAACGTCATTGCCGGCCTCTACGACGGTCCTGCCGAAGGGTTATTCGACGCCTTCATCACCGAACAGGCCATCGAGCAGCTACGGCGCTACGCCGCCCAAGACCGTCCCTTCTTTCTGGCCTGCCAGTGGTTTGGCCCCCATCTGCCCTACTTCCTGCCGCCGGCCTACTTCCATCTCTACGACCCGGCGCAGGTCCCCCTGCCCGCGACCATGGCCGAGACCTTTGCCAACAAGCCGCGTGTCCAGCAACACTACGCCGCCCATTGGGCCTTCGACAGCTTCAGCCCCGACGAGTGGCGGCAGATCATCGCCGCCGATTGGGGGTATGTCACCTTGCTGGACGAGCAAGTGGGGCGCGTGCTGCGTACCCTGGACGAGCTAGGCTTGGCCGAGGAGACGATGGTCATCTTTAGCAGCGATCATGGGGCGTTTGTCGGCCACCACCGGATGCAGGACAAGGGGCCGGCCATGTACGACGACACCTATCGCGTGCCGTTGGTGGTCCGGCTGCCGGGCGGGCGGCGAGGCGTTACTGATGAGCGGTTCGTCAATCTAGTGGATCTAACGGCAACCTTTATCGAGCTGGCGGGCCAGCCGGTTCCGGCTCACTTCGATGGGCGCAGCCTGCTGCCTCTGCTCGCCGCCGGCGGCAGTGAGATACCCGACTGGCGCGACCACATCATCGCCGAGTTCCACGGCCACCACTTCCCCTATCCCCAGCGCATGATCCGCACCCGCACTCATAAGCTGGTCGTCAACCCGCCCGATGTAGACGAGCTGTACGATCTGGTGCGCGATCCGCTGGAAATGGTGAATCAGATTGACAACCCGGACTACGAGGAAGTGCGCCAGCAGCTATACCGAACGCTCTACGACGACCTGCGCGCGTCCGGAGACAACTTCTACCATTGGATGACGAGTATGTCCCCGGTTGGGCCGGTAGATGGCGACGCGTCGTTGAGCCAGTATGAACAAAACAGGGGCTAGAGGTTGCTTGACCTCTAGCCCCTCTCCTGATACGGCTCGCATAACACCCTAGCGGGGTCCAAAGGCGCCTGCTTCCTTGAACCACCAGAGCCGCAGGCTGGCCAGCCCACTGCGCTCATAATACTCGACCTGAACTGTGTGTTCACCCTGCCCCACGCCGAGGAAGCGATTCGTCACCTCTTTGTAGCCGTCCACCCACTGGTCAATCACCAGGTAACCATCCAACCAGACGCGCACCCCGTCATCGGCGTGAGCCTGGAAAACAAAATTGCCGTCGTCAAAGTGGAACGTGCCGGTCCAGCGGGCCGACCAGAAGTCGTCTCCAAGCTGGTCGGGCAACGGTGAAGAGCTGCCCCAGTTATAGTCCAGCGGATTGCCGAGTTGCAGC
>DATLZJ010000684.1:0-4223 GCA_035574055.1 Caldilineaceae bacterium | reverse complement strand
CGATCAGGACGATATAGGAATTCAACCATCCCCACCCGACCACCATCTTATACAGTGGCACCAGCAGGATCTCGAAGGGCAACGTGAGGCTGACGATTATCAGGATAAAGAGCAAACGCTTCAGGGGAAACTCATACTTGGCAAAGGCAAAGCCGGCCAGCATACAAAGCAGAATTGACAACATCGCCCGGCTCAACGCCACGACCAGCGTATTGTAGAACCACCGCGCGAATAGGGTTTCACTAAATAGTTTTACATAGTTGTCGGGGAACCAGGTTTCCGGCAGTACTTTCACCGGAAAGGTAAAGATTTCATACTGGGGCTTGAACGAGGAAGACGCCATATAGATAAAGGGAATGGCTGTTAGGAAAACGGCCAGAGCCAAGAGCACATTGGTGATGCCAATGGCGAAATAGCGGCGAAGCCGGTGGATAGAGATGCCGCGTCTTTTGGGAGCGTGCGGAGAGTCTTGTGGAAGAGTATGAACGGCCATTGAAGCTCCTCGATTGGCTTTTGTTTGCTATCGATCCTCACGAAAGGCGCCGAAGAAGCGCAAGTTCAACACCGCCAGGGTCACCACGATCAGCACCAGTGTGTAACCGATAGCGGAAGCATATCCCAAGTTGAAATAGCTGAAGCCGGTGTTGTAAAGATACATGACCATGCTGATTGACTGGTCGCGCGGCCCGCCGCCGGTCAACAGATACGGCTGCGTGAAGATCTGATAGGAGCCGTTGATGGCCGTGATCACCACGAATAAGATCACCGGGCGTAGCAGCGGAATGGTGATCCGGGTCAGGATCGTCCAGCCATTGGCGCCGTCAATCGCCGCAGACTCTTCCAGTTCCCGCGGGATGTTCTGGAGACCGGCCAGAAAGTAGAGCGAATTTAAGCCCGTGAATTGCCAAACCAAGAGCAAAATGATGGAGAGCTTGACGACCCGCGCATCGCGCACCCAGCCGATCTTGGCGTCCTCGCCAAACAGGTTCATGAGATAACTGTTGATCAGCCCGGAGTTGTAGTCATAGAGGATGCCAAACATCAAGGCCACAACGACGCCCGAAGTAAGCAGCGGGACGAAAAAGGCCAGCCGGTAGAAGCTCTTGACATTCAGCCAGGGCACCAGCCATGAATGGATGGTCACCGCCAGAATAAAGGCCAGCGGAATCTGCACAAAGAGGCTGCCCAGGGCATAGACGGTCGAGTTGATGACCGACTGCTTGAAGCGCGGATCACTCAGAAGGTTCAAGTAGTTGCGCAGGCCAACGAACTCAGGCGTGCTGATCCCTTGCTGCTTGTAAAAGCTGATCCAGAAGCTATTGACCACCGGATAAGCGAGGAAAATGGCGAACAACACAAAGAAGGGGGCAATGTAGAGATAAGGGATCACCTTGATCTGATTGCGCTGCCACCAGTAGCTCAGCCCTCCCGCCTGATGCGCCGATCTTACCGGCCCAACCGTTGCACTTGGTCTGACGGCCATGTCTCTCCTTACCCTTCCGCAAAACACCCTTCAGCTTGCGCCGTGCGGCCTGTTTAGCGCCCGCGATGCTGACCGTAGGGAAGGAGTACGCCTATAAGCCAGCGTGCTCCTTCCCAGCACATCACGCGCTTCATCCAGACTCGCAAACGAGGCTGGCTTGCCTAGAGCGATTTAATGCGCTCCATCTCGACTTGCAGCTCGCTGAACAGGGCGTCGTAGTCTGAATTGTTCTCTTGCATCACCGGGGTCAACACAATGTTCTGGAAGGCAGTGGTGAACTCCGGCGCCCAGGGCGACTGGTAGATACGCGGCATCTGTTCGGCCAGCTCCAGGTAGAGTTCTCCGATCACTTGACCGTCGTAGTAGTCATAAGGTTCGTTGAGGATCGGATCGGTCAATACCGGTTTGTAAGACGGCGTAATGCCGCGTTGCTTGGCGTCTTCCAGCACGGCCTCGGTCAAGTGGGTGAACTCAATGATCGCCCAGGCTTCTTCGGGATGCTGGGCCAACTTGGGGATGCTGACGCTGGTGCCGCCGTGGGTCGCTGTGGGCAGCCCTTCGCCAAAGCCAGCGGGCAGACGTTGTAGACGCCACTCCCCTTCCTGGCCGGGTCCGATCTTGTCATCTCTGCCCAACTTGCCGTTATGCCACGGCGCACCCATGCAGGTGGCGATTTGATTCTGACGGAACGCTTCCCAGTAAATCGGCGGCGACCAGGTGGAATCCCCTGTCACCGGCGCGATGGTGGCCACTTCCAGCTCATGGACCATCCGGCGCTGGAAGTCGAGAATCTCGCGCCCCAGCTCCGTATCGCCGCCAAAATTGCCTTCCTCGTCAAAGATCAGGCCGCCGGCAGCAAAGAGCATGATCTGGAAGTCACCCATGTGGAGGTCATGGAACGAGGTAACATACATATCGCGCTCGGCTTTGAGCGCCTGGCCGGCCTCCATCACGTCTTGCCAGGTCTCGAAGGGCGTTTCAATGCCGATTTCGTCAAAAACCGCTTTGCGGTAGGCGAGGGTACAGGCATTGACCTCGTTGCCGATGCCATAGATCGCGCCCTGCCAGCTCCAGTAGTCTACCGCAGAGCCGAGCACCAGGTCATCCATCCGGTCGCCGATCAGGTCGGTCAGGTCAACAAAACAGATCTCCTCGCCTTTGAAGAAGGCCGAGGCGCGTCCTTGTTCGACGCGCATGATGTCTGGTACGCCCACCCCCGAGGCGCAGGCAGCCAGCATCTTGTCGTGAATCTCGGCAAACGGGGCGACAACCTTATTGAGACTGATATTAGGGTGATCGTCGAAGAAGCCATAATTGTTCATGGCGTCTTCGAGCCACTGCAACCCCTGTTCCCAGTGCGCCCAGGCTTCGACCACGACGGCATCATCGGCCGGCGGGGCGGCGGCTGCATCGCCCGACTGGGCCTGCTGCGGTGCAGCCGTGGGTGCACAGGCGCTCAAGAGCGCAGCGCCAACAGCCATAGAGCCATACTGCAAAAACTCGCGGCGACTTACCTTTCCACGCGGAACCAACTTGTCATGCAACATGCGACAATCCTCCTTGGCCATGAACTCTATTCGGTTATGCCACACAACAAAGTGAATGTGTAACCGTCCGCCAAAGGGAGCGGATGGCGCGGGGCCGCGATGTAGCAATCCTAATATAGTGGCATGCACACACCGGCGCCACAAGGGCAGGGTGCACAGCAGCGACTATTCTATTGTTGGCAAACGCGATCGGATGTACGAGCCTTGGAGCTTATGCAGACTATAATGGGGATTGGTGGAGATGTCAAGCGCAAAAAAGCCGGCCCGCGGCGGGCCTTACGCCTAGAAGCCTGGCCCCACCAGTGCGATCAAGACCAAGGCCACCACGGCAAAGACGCCGAACTCAAAGAGCACACGCCGGGTCAAACGCCCCTGCAAGCCCTGTTGGGCGATGCCCACCAATAGGTAGAAGATCAGGAGCAGCAGCAAGCCGCCCGTCAGCCCCGGCAGCACCCAATAGTTGAGCGCCCAGGTCACCTGTCCTAAGATCAGACCGACGATCCCGCCGTAGGTCAACGCCGTGCTAGGGCGGTCGGTGGCGGTGCGTAAAATCTCGGCGGCCAGCAGCACCGCTGTCACCGCAACCAGCGTGCCGGAGAGCAGGCTGCGCGTGCGGGTCTGGTAGACGAAGAGAAAGAGGAGCAGCGCGCTGCCATAGGCGAGCGCATCCAGCAACAGGCGTGCCCGCCGGAACCCTGGGCGACCAGGCTCTACGGTCGCAAAGATGCCGAAGTAGGCCGAGGCCAACAGCACGGCAGTCACGATCAGCGCGATCACCTGGACCAGCGGGCTGGAGGCGAGCGGCAGCAGCAGCGTCGCGATGATGGCAATCGCCATCGGCAGCGCCGAATAGGAGCGGGCGCGCGTCCATACTCGGCGCCTGGCTTGGAACCAGGGATGAACCGTCACCACACTCTCGGCTCCGGCTGCCGCCATGATCGCCAAAAACATGGCCGACAGCACTGTGCCGGTGAATGGAATGCTGATCGGCGACCCCAGCGCCCAAAAGCTCAGCTCAATGGTGGGCAGGCGCAGCAAGAGGCTGGCCTCCAGCCCTAGCACCACCAGCCAGGTCGCCACGCTGATCCGGTCCCGGTAATCTACCGGCGTCGGGGAAGCCTGTCCCCACAGACGGCGGGGCAGGCGCAGGGTAAACCGGGGCAGTTGCAAGGTTGCCCACTGGCGGCGCGCCC
>DATLZJ010000683.1:0-18568 GCA_035574055.1 Caldilineaceae bacterium | reverse complement strand
CCCGCCGGGCTGGAGCTGCTCTATGCCCGCAGCGCCATGGTCGCCACGGCAGCCGCCTATGGGCTTCATGCCGTGGATGCCGTCTATCTGCAACTGGACGACCTCGATGGGCTGGCCGAAGAGTGCCTGGCCGTGCGCCGGCTGGGTTTTGCGGGCAAGACGGCGGTTCACCCGCGCCAGCTACCGGTCATCAACCGCACATTCACGCCCGCGCCTGCCGAGGTCGAGCGAGCGCAGCGGCTGGTGGATGCCTTCGCTGCCCATCAACAAGACGGTGTGGGTGTCTTTGTCTTTGAGGGCAAGGCCGTAGATAGGCCGGTTCTGTTGGCCGCCCAACGGCTCCTGGCCCGCGCCGCACGGAGCGCAGAAAAGAGCGAGCCGGCGTCTCAGTGACGCCGGCCAGGAGATGGTCTATCTGGGGCAACAACCGCTATCCGGCTACAGCTTCAAGCCGCTCAGAACCACGCCGGAGATGAAATAACGCTGGGCCGCGGCGAAGAGGGCCAGCACCGGAATGGTCATCACCGCCGCCGCGGCCATCAGCAAATGGTCGCGCGGGTCGGCGGTCTCCAGCGGCTGGTACTGGAAATAGCGCATCCCGACCGCTGCCGTGTAGAGTTGCTCTTTGTTCAAGTAGATAAAGGGGCCAAAGAAGTCGTTCCAGTCGTTCAGGAACTGGAGGATCGCGACCGTGGTCAGCGCCGGCTTCATCAGCGGGACAAGCACATCCCATAGGATGCGGAAGGGGTCGGCGCCATCAATGGTCGCCGCCTCGTCCAGATCGCGCGGGATGCTCATGATGAACTGGCGCAGCAGGAAGACCATAAAGGCGCCCCCGCCCAGCCAAGAGCCGATGGTCAGTGGGATGTAGGTATTGATCAGCTTCAGCTTGAAGAAGAGCAGGTATTGCGGGATGAGCGTCACCGTGGCCGGGATCATCATTGTGCCCAACATCAGGATGAACCAGACATTCTTGCCGACAAAGTTGAAGCGGGCAAATGCGTAAGCCGTCAATGTCGCCGTCAGGATGGTGCCGGGGATGGTGATCAGGACGATCAGGAAGCTGTTCGCCATCCAGCGGGCAAAGGGCACGACCCGGAAGACGGTGGCGTAGTTCTGCCACTGGGGATGCTCGGGCAGCAGATGGGGCGTGAATGAGCGCAGCTCTTGCCACGTTTGGAGCGAGCTGGAGACGGTCCAGAAGAGGGGAAAGGCGAAGCTCACCCCGGCGAGGGTGAGCAGGAGATAGGTGATCACCCGGCCCAGGGCGCGCTGCTGGCGGCGCGCATCCGAAAGCGAGCGGTCCGCTGCGCCCAGCCCGCCGGGCGCAGTGCTGGAAGTGGTCGTCATCAGCCGTTACTCCCCATAATAGAAGACCCACCGCTTGGACAGCCTCATCTGGAAGATGGTCAGCCCCACGATGATAATGGCAAAGAACCAGGCGAGCGCGGCGGCGTAGCCCATGTTCCAGTAGTCAAACGCGTGCTTCCAGATGTGTAGGCTGAAGAACCAGGTGGCAAAGCCCGGCCCGCCTTCGGTCGCGACAAAGGCCGCCGCAAAGGTCTGCAAGGCGCCGATAATGCCAAGCACGGTGTTGAAGAAGATGGTCGGCGTCAGCAGTGGAATGGTGACGTGGCGGGTCCGCTGCCAGGCATTGGCCCCGTCAATGGCGGCGGCATCGTAGAGCGAATCGGGGATGCCCTGGAGACCGGCGAGGAAGATGATCATCTGGGTGCCGCCGATACTGGCCCACAGGCGCATGGAGATCAGCGAGGGAATGGCCCATTGGCGGTCGCTGAACCAGCCGGGAGGATTGGCGACGCCCAGCTCGCGCAGCGTCTGGTTGACAATGCCAAAATCGGTGTTCAACAGCCACTTCCAGAGCACCACCGACGCCACCAGCGGCACCAGTGAAGGCATAAAGAAAAGGGTGCGGTAGACGGTCATGCCCCGCAACTGGTTGTTGAGCAGGATCGCCAGGAACATGGAGCCAAGCACGCCCAGGGGCACCCCCACGACTGCAAAGTAGAAGGTGCGGCCCAACGACGGCCAAAAGAGGTCGTCGCCCGTGAACATCTTGATATAGTTTTGCGCGCCGATAAACTCCGGCGCGCTCAAGACATCATACTTGGTAAAGCTGAGATAGAGCGAGGCCAGCCCCGGCCCTACGAAGAGGCCAAAAAAGCCGAGCAGCCACGGCGTCAGAAAGAGGTAGCCGTAGAGGTTCTCGCGGCGCTTGGCCCGCGACCAGGCGCGCGCCCGCGGGACACGCTCCATCTCCTTTGCCAGTGTTGCCATGAAGTTCTCCTCCACACCTGCGCTGGCGGCGGCCACAGATAGGCAACGCCGCCGCCAGCTTGAACGGAGCAGGATTAGGCCGGCTCCATATCCAGCACGGCCTGGATGTTGTCATTGAGGTCTTGCAGCCCCTGCTCGAACTCGACGGGCTGGTTGGGGTCAAAGAGCAACGCGCCCCACTGGGCGACGGCGTCGGTGTATTCGCGGCCGCGCGAATTGGCCGGCGCATGGGCCGGGATGCCGTTCTCCAGGTTGGGGATAAACCACTCATGCACCGGGTCTTCCTGGATCAGCAGGTCCATCACATCAGGCCGCACAAAGGCGCCCTGGCCGGCGACGAGGTTGAAGCTGAAGCAGCCTTCCGTGTTGGTAATATGCTTGAGGAACTGGAAGGCGACATCCGGGTGGGCGCTGCCGTTGAGGATGTTCCAGGTGCCGCCGCGAATCTGGCTGGGGAAGCGGCCATCCTCGCGGGTGGGGAAGAGAATCTGCCACGCCTCGACCACAGCCGGGTCTTTGGCATCGCGCTTGAGGTTGCGGACGTTGAGCGAGCCGGCCCAGTTCATGCTGATCTTGCCCTCCAGTTGAGCGGCGGGCAGGTCTTCAACTGCGCCGGGCGCCGGCAGCACCTTTTCCTCCACCGCCAGCGTGTAGAGCCAGCGCAGAGCTTCTTGCGACCGCTCATCTTCGAGCAACATGCACTTGGTGCCTTCCTCGTTGATCAGCTCGCCGCCCCAGATGCGCGGCAACACGGCCATCATGGCCTCGCCCTGGCCGACCGCCAGGCCAAACCGCTCCCCCTCCACATAAAGCGCCCGCGCCCATTCGGCAATGGTGTCCATGGGGGTGTCGTGGGAGGTCGGCTCCGGCAGTTCGATGCCGGCCTCGCGGAAGTGGACGGCATTGGTCACCAACGTGTCCCAGCCGGCCCAGCCCCAGCTTGGCAGCCCATAGAGCTTGCCCTGGTAATATTGAAGGGCCATGAACTGCTCGAACCACTGGGAGAGGTCCAGGTCGTCGGCTTCCACCAGGTCATCCAGCGGCATGATGATCTGCTTATTGATCGCCCGCCAGAAATGGTAGTGGGAGGGGTCAAAGGCGCAGATATCGCCCAGATCGCCCGCCGCGTGCTGGGCGTACATCTTGCCATAGTTGTCTTGCTGGCTGGAGCCGGTCAGCGGGCGGAACTCGATGGTGACATTGGGGTTGGCTTCCTGAAAGGTCTGGATGCGCTCTTCGTTCCAGCCCGTCCCGGGCGCGCGGAAGGTATCCCACTTCAGATGGATTGTCTCGGCGGCAGGTGTGCCGCTCTCTCCCTCGGCAGCAGGCGCCGGCGCCGCCGAGGGCGCACAAGCCGCTAACACACTGAACGCGGCCGCCGCGCCGCTCACCTTGAGAAAGCCGCGTCGTGAGAATTGCTTAGACATGGGCTTGGGTCCTCCTTATGGCTTTGTATGTATGAGTTGAGGGGTGTTCAGCCGGACGGCGCGGTTCTTGAAGGAGCCGCTCAACCCGAAAGGCTACAGAGAGCCGGATTCGCACGGCGTCGGCGAGCGATTCCGGCAGGGAGCACTGCCATCGGCGTCGGGTATGGGGGAATTACATCACAGTTTGCCGGTCTGTGCAAGTGTGCTGATTTTTGCCGATTTTGCGCCCCGGTTGTGGCCTGTGGGGTTCTTTGGTATAGTAGGCGCGGCCCGACGCCATGCGTCTTCTCGGTTGCCAATTACCAGCCCGGATCACATCATCCATCCTCGCACCCGCCACAGGAGTCGCCGGTGCCTTATCAAGTGCTGACCAATACCCAGCTTTCCCCCCAAATTCTGGAGATGCTCACGCCCCAGTGCCAGGTCGCCATCTGGCAAGGGCGCGAGACGCCGCCCGCCGTCTTGCAGGCCACGGAAGGGTTCTTTGTCTACGGGCACCCCAAGATTGATGGCAGCATCATGGATTTGATGCCCAAGCTACGGGTGATCAGCAATTTCGGCGTCGGTGTCGATCACATCCACTTGGACGATGCCCGCGCCCGCAACATCGCGGTCGGCAACACGCCGCGCCTGGTGGATGGCGCAACGGCAGACATGACCTTTGCCCTGCTCATGGCCGTGGCCCGCAACCTGATCATCGGCGACCGCTATGCGCGCGGCCCGGAGTTTACCGTCTACGACCCCAACATTCTCCACGGTTTCGACGTACATGGCTCGACCATCGGCATCATCGGCATGGGCAACATCGGCCAGCAGGTCGCCCGCCGCGCCCGCGGCTTTGATATGCGCATTCTCTATCACAACCGCCGGCGCAATCCGCAGGCCGAAGCTGCGCTAGGCGCAACCTATTGTACCCTGCCGGAGCTGCTGGCCCAGGCCGATTTTGTCACGCTGAATGTCCCCCTCACACCGGAGACCCGCCATCTCATCGGTCGTGAGCAGCTTCGCCAAATGCGCCCCACCGCCTATCTGATCAACGTGGCACGCGGCGGTGTGGTAGACCACGATGCGCTCTTGCAGGCGCTGCGCGAGGGATGGATCGCCGGGGCTGCGCTAGATGTGACTGAACCGGAGCCGCTGCCGCGCGACCACCCGCTGTTGCGCCAAGATAACCTGGTGATCGCGCCCCATCTGGGCAGCGCCACCCGCCAGACGCGCTACAACATGGCCCGCCGCGCCGTGGATAACCTGCTGGCCGGGCTGGAGGGCAGGCCGCTGCCGAGCCGGATCGCCTAGCCGGCTACTGGGTTCGCCGCGCCACAAAGCGCGCCGCATACTCCTCCGGCTGCAGCGGCGCATCCGGTGAATCAGGGTAAGGGATCGCACCCATCAGCTCAACGCGATAGGGTGATATCTCAACCGCCTGGATGCCCACGCTTTCATTCGTGGACAATTCAGCCGGCAGCGGCCGGCCCATGATGCTGGTGATCTCAACGGCCAGTTTGGCTTCCCCGGGCCAGACGCATTGTACGAGCCTGGGACAGCGAGAATCCTCCACCAGGCGCGTCCACGCGACAGCCGCCGGGCCATCCTCGATGATGGCGGTCTCACCCGGCTGTAAGTAGAAAGGTTCATCCGGCGCGACGCGGGCCAGCGCATAGGGATTTTTTGCGCTTTCCGCCCCTTGCCCCCTCTGTGTTACAATAACCTATGGCGTAACGCCTCATCATAGCCCAGACTTTGTCCCCAAGAGGCTATTCCGGCGGTATTGGGATGTGGCGGAGATGGGTCTCATACCCACGTGCATGATGCTGCCATTGTAGAGAAATCCAATCCACTGACCTACATCGAATCATGGCTCAAGCGCCCCTCCTGCCTGCACAAGGTCGCCGCTTTCGCTGGATCGCTCCCGCCGGCCTGGCTGCGCTTTGGACGGTCGTGTGCGCCGCATGGCTTGGGTGGCAGATGTATAGGCTACCTGCTGGGGTTGCGCCGTCATGGATGCGTGGGCTAATCTGGGGGATTGCGTTGCTTTGGGCGCTAGGGCTTGGGCTTTTGAGCCTGGCGTCTATCCTTCGGCCCTCTACGCTTCGCCAAGTGGAGGCGCCGGCCTCTCAAGAGCCGCCTCACCGGTTGCCCATCCGTGGGCCTGGCGGCAATCGCGGCAATATCAATGCCCATACCAATATCAATGGTAATGATGAGGTAGCGCATCATCTTCTCTTCACCGCCTTGCGCGCCAGCGCCAATGCGGTTGTCATCACCGATGTACAGGGGCGTATCCGGTGGGCCAACCCGGCCTTTACCGAGTTGACCGGCTATAGCCTAGAGGAGGCGCTCGGCCAGACGCCGCGCATCCTCAAGTCCGGCAAGAACCCACCGGAGTTCTACCAACAGCTTTGGGACACCATCCTGTCAGGCCGGGTATGGCATACGGAGGAAGCGATCAACCGGCGCAAGGATGGAACCCTCTACACGGAGCAGATGACCATTACGCCGGTCATGGATGAGCAAGGGCAGATCACCCACTTCATCGCCGTGAAATTGGACATCTCACGGCGCAAGGAGATGGAGGCCCAACTCGCCGAGGCGCGGGACAAGGCCCTTGAAGCCTCCAGGCTCAAGTCCGAATTCCTGGCGAACATGAGCCACGAGATCCGCACGCCGCTCAATGGCATCATCGGCATGATCGACCTGCTGCTGGACACCGATCTCGATCCGGAACAGCGTGAGTTTGCTGAGACTGTCCGTACCAGCGGGGACTCGCTCCTCAGCATCATCAACGAAATTTTGGATTTCTCGAAGATCGAAGCGGGGCGATTGGAGCTAGAGGCACAACCCTTCTCGCTGAACGAATGCATTGCCGAGGCGCTTGACATCTTGGCGCCCAAGGCTGCCAACAAGCGGCTGGAGTTGGCCTATTATGTAGATGCATCCGTGCCGGATATGATGATTGGCGATGTGACCCGGCTTCGCCAAGTGCTGGTCAACTTGGTCGGCAACGCGGTCAAGTTCACCGAGCAGGGAGAGGTGGTGGTAACGGTGAAGGGGCGGCCCCGCGATGGCGGCCGGATCGAGCTTGAGTTCGCCGTCAAGGATACCGGCATCGGCATTCATCCAGAGCAATTGAGCTTGCTCTTCCAGCCCTTCACGCAGGTAGATGCGTCTACCACCCGGCGATTTGGCGGCACCGGCCTGGGTTTGACCATTAGTAAGCGCCTCGCCGAGATGATGGGCGGCGCGATGTGGGTGGAGAGCGAGCCGGATGTCGGCTCTTGCTTCTACTTTACCATCCTGGCGACACCCAGCATGGCCCAAGCGCCGCCGCGGAGTTTATGGGAACCGGCCTTGCTGGCCGGCAGGCGCCTGCTGATCGTTGACGACAATGCCACCAATCGCCTGATCCTGGGGCGGTACGCCGAGAGTTGGGGCATGGACTATGTATCCGTCCCATCGGCTGCTGCGGCGTTGGCGGCGTTGGCGCAAAGCTCCGATTTCGATGTGGCCGTGCTCGACATGCGCATGCCCAATATGGACGGCTTGCAGCTCGCCGAAGCCATCCATGCCCTGCCCATTGGCAATACGCTGCCCCTAGTGTTGCTTACCTCGGTCGGGTGGCAGGATGGGCAAGCCACCGGCCGCTATTTTGCGGCCCATCTGACAAAACCCATCAAGGCGCACCAATTGGCGCGCGTCCTGGTGAGTGTATTGGGCGCGGGTCCACCGGACAGGGGCGAGCGGGGCGCCCGCTCAGACCGGCTCCTGTTCGACCGACTGGGCGACCGCCACCCACTGCGTGTGCTCGTCGCCGAAGATAACCTGGTCAACCAGCGGGTAGCCGTCCGGATGCTGGAGCGCCTGGGATATCTGCCGGATGTCGCCAACAACGGTCTTCAAGTATTGGCAGCGCTGGCGCACACCCCCTATGATGTGATCTTAATGGATGTGCAGATGCCAGAGCTAGACGGCATTGAGACCACCCGCCGCATCCGCCAGGAGGTGGACCCTGCCCGCCAGCCGCTGATCATCGCCATGACGGCCCATGCCCTTGAAGGCGACCGGGAGCTGTGCCTGCACAGTGGCATGGATGATTATATTAGCAAGCCCGTGCGGGTAGAGACCCTGGCCTTGGTGTTGGAGCAGCTTTTGACCCGGCCGCGCGGCGTTGCCCGCCACGGGGGTGGATAGCGCCATGGATTCTCCAACCCCACACCCTGCTGTGACCGCTTTGGCCGGCACAGCCGCCTCCTTCGTTCCCACACCTATCCAAGTCCTCGTTGTAGAAGATTCGACTAGTCTGCGCCGGCTGTATTCCCATGTCTTGACCCGCGCCGGCTACTCGGTGCTGGCGGCAGACTCCGGCGCGGCGGCGCGTGAGTTGATCGCCGCGCAACGACCCGATATCGTCCTGCTGGACCGGGTGCTGCCCGATGGCGACGGGGCCGAGATCGGCGAATGGATCAAGGCATCGCCGGACCTGGCCTCGACCTATGTGATCATGCTCTCCGGCATCAAGACAAGCGAGGATGAGCGCCTTGGCAGCCTGGAGACCAGCGCCGACGATTACCTGGTCAAGCCGGTGGACAGGCGCGAGCTGCTGGCCCGCGTCCAGGTCGGCGTCCGGCTCAAATCCACCCAGCGCGCGCTGGAGGCCAGCGAGCGCCAGTTTCGCACCTTAGCCGAACATTCGCCGGATGTTATCATGCGGCTTGACCCGACCGGCCAGCCCACCTATATCAACCCGCGTGTCCGGCAGCTCTTTGGCTTATCACCCCAGGAGATCATCGCCTCCACCCAAAGCCACCTAGGGATGCCGGACGAGCTGGCAGAACGCTGGTATGCCGCGTGCCGAGAGGTCACAACCACCCGCCAGGAAAAACAACTGGAGTTTTCCTACCAGTACAACGGCGAGACAAAATACGTAGATGTGCGGCTGGTTCCCGAAATCAACCCGGATGGGCGAGTCCCTTCGCTCCTGGCCGTGTTGCGCGACTTCACCGAGCGCATTCGCGCCGAGCAGGCCATCGCCCGGCTGGCCGCGGTGGTCCAACAGGCAGTCGAGGCGGTGCTCATCACCGACGACGGCGGCAGAGTGCAATATGTGAACCCGGAATTCGAGCGCATGACCGGTTTCACCCTCGCCGACATAGTAGACCGCAAGTTGAGCGAGGGCGACGGCGGCGTGGCGCTGGGCGACTTGGGCCGGCAATTTCTCAACGTTATTGCCCGGCGGCAGCCCTGGTTGGGCTATACACAGCTCAAACGCAGAGAGGGAGAGCCGCTTGAAATCGAAGCCACCATCTTCCCCATCCGCGACTCCCAGCGAGGCATCACCAGCTTCGTCGCCCTCCAGCGCGATCTGAGTGAACGGCGCCGAGCCGAGCAGGAACGTGAGATCATTCTTACCGTGGCTTCAGCCTTGCGCCGCGCCTCTACCCGTGATGAGATGGCGCCAGTGATCCTGGATGAGATCATGGCGCTGTTCAATGTGGACGGCGCAGCGTTGACCAGCGTTGACCACGCGACGGGCGAGGTCGTCGTCGAGCTGGCGCGCGGGTTACTTGCGCCCCTGGCCGGCTGGCGCACACCGGCGGCGCTCAGCCCAACCGTAGAGATTCTTAACAGCGGCCAAGCCTTCTTCAGCGACGGTCCAGAGGCCCTAGCCGGGCCGCGGCGGGCCGGCGAGCTGCGCCAGGTGCGCGCGCTGCTGGGTGTCCCTATGGTTGCCCACAACCGCGGGATTGGCGTGCTCTGGGTCGCCAGCACCGGCGTCATTACCACCCAGGCCATCACGCTCCTGGTGGCGATTGCAGACATGTCGGCCAGCGCCCTCCATCGCGTGGCCCTCTACAGTGAGCTGGAGCAATATGCTGCAGAGTTGGAACGGCGCGTTGCCGAGCGCACCCGCGAGCTGGAAGCCGCCAACGAGCGGCTCAAGGAGTTGGACCGGCTCAAGTCCAAATTCGTCTCCAACGTAACCCATGAGCTGCGCACCCCTGTCAGCAACCTCAAGCTCTATATGTCGCTGCTCCAGCGCGGTAATCTGGAGCGACGCGCCCACTACGAAGCCATGCTCCGCGACAGCGTTGACCGGTTGGGGCAGCTTATCGAGGACATCTTGAGCCTCTCCCGGCTGGAGATCGCCCGCTACCAGCCCAGCGAATTCGCGCCCACCGACCTCAACGCGATTGTTCGCCAGGTGGCCGCGCAGTACCAGCCCCAGGCAGAGGCAGCCGGTTTGCGGCTCCTCCTGGAACTTGACACGGATCTACCGCTGATCGCCGCGAACTTCAACCAACTCTCCCAGCTTGTCACCAATCTGGTCGTCAACGGGCTGCACTTTACCCGCCAGGGCTATGTCCGCATCCGCACCCTTCAACCGGATACGCCCGATTCGGCCATGCTGATCGTTGAAGATACGGGCATCGGCATTCTGCCTGAAGACCTGCCCCATGTCTGTGAGCGCTTCTACCGGGGCAACCACCGCCAGGCGGAAGACATTCCCGGCACCGGCTTGGGGCTTGCCATTGTCCAGGAAATTGTGACCATCCACCGGGGCGCGCTTTCGATCCACAGCGAGGTAGATGTGGGAACGCGTGTCGAGGTGCTGCTGCCGGTGGAGCATCCGGACTCTTCCCCGCTCGACTTGCTCACCTAGCGCCAGGATTGGCGGCCCGCCCACTGAGCTACACTGCCGCCTACGCCATACTTGAACTGGAGGAAGTCCTTGACTCGCAACCGCCGGAGGCCAGGATGGCATCGGAGGATCAGCACGAGCAAGAGGTAAAGTTCGCCATTGCCAGCCCAGCCCAATGCGATGCGCTGGTCAGCGCGCCGTCCATCTCCCCAGCCTACTTGCTCTCGCCGCCCGAGACGGTTCAACAGACCGATACCTATTATGACACGCCCGCCTTCGCCTTGCTGCGCGCCGGCTTCGCCCTGCGCGTGCGCGAGGTCGGAGACCAGGCCATCGTCGGCCTCAAGAGCCTCCCTGCCGGCAGCGGCCTTGTTCATAAACGACTGGAGCTTGAGACGCCGATAGCGCAGGACGGCGCGCCTGTGGGCGAGGCGCTATGGTTACAACTACCCGCGCGAATCAAGAAGCTCACCGGCGAGCTGGATAGGCTCATGCCGGTCGTTGTCCTACGCCAACAACGCCACAAACGCCGAGCGGCGGCAGCCTCCGCGCCCGGCGCGGTCCTGGCGGAGGTGAGCATTGACCAGGTAGATGTCTTCACGCCTGGCGCCGAGCTTCATCCATGCCCCCAACCCGTCGCCTCCTTCGACGAAATCGAAGTGGAGTTACTGGACCCCGCAGCCGCGCAGGCGCTGGATGACCTGGCCCAGCGCCTGCGCGGCGAGCATGGGCTGGAGCCGCTCCAAACCAGCAAGCTCGAACGAGCCATCACGGCTGTTCACGCCCATACCCCCGGTGGGCCGCCAGGCCAGACCGGCCTGACCGCGGCAATGGATGTGGCGGCGGCCTGCCGGCTGCTCCTGCGCGACCAATTGGCCTTGATGCTTCTCGCCGAGCCTAGAATACGGGCCGGCGCCGGCCCGGACCCTGTCCACCAGATGCGCGTGGCGGTGCGCCGGGCGCGGGCTGCAGGCCGTCTCTTCGATGGCTATTTTCGCCCGCGCGAGCTACGCCCCCACCTGCGCGGCCTCAAACGGCTCGGCAAGGCGCTCGGCCCGGTGCGCGACCTGGATGTGGCGTTGCAGAACCTGCGCCGCTTCCGCAAGCAATTGCCCAAAGACAAGCGCAAGGGGATCAAGGCGCTGCAACAGGAGCTGGAGCAGCGCCGGGAGACGGCGCGCCAATCCCTCCTGGCTTATCTGAAGAGCCAGGAACACGCTTTCTTTATCGAGCAACTGGAGGAGTTCTGCCGCATCCCCGGCGCAGAGGCGCAGCCGGACCCTGGCGAGGGGCCGGAGGTGGCGGCTCGCCAGGTGCGCCATGTGCTTCCCGGCCTGATCCTGACCCGCTTTGGGCATGTGCGCGCCTATGAGACGCTCTTTGAGCGCAGCGAGCCGCCTTCGCTCGCATCCCTGCACAGGCTCCGCATCGAATGCAAATATCTCCGCTACAGCCTGGAGTTCGTCCGCCATCTGCTGGGTGAGCCGGTCGAGCCGCTGATCGAACAGCTCAAGGGGCTGCAAGATGACCTCGGGGCGCTCAACGACGCCGACGTGGAGCGGGCGCGGCTTGAAAGCTGGCGGCGCTATCTCCATGACAATCCGGCCCTGGCGACCCGGTTGGCCCAGTTGGACGAGACGATTGCCGGTCTGAGCGCCGCCGTCCCGGCGCGTTTCGCCCAGTTCGTTGGCCCACCCAGCCGCGCCCGCCTGGCCGAGGCGCTCGCCCACCTGTAGCCTGGACAAACCCCAGCGCCGTTGCCCACGACCGGACGCGGACGGGCCTACTGCGCAGAGGCGGTAGGCCCGTCCGCTTGTTGCCTAGGTAGATGATCGGTGACGACCTATCCGGCTCTGCGCCGCTTACCCTTCGATAGCCTGTAACGCCTCGACCACCGGTTCCGCTTCCTGCTCCAAAATCGCCTGAACCTCGCCAAAGGCCGTCGCCACATCATCCCCTTGGACGGTGATCCGCTCCAGGCCGCTGCCGATGATCTGGTCGCCGTTGGGGACAAAGACGCGCGCCGCGTCCTGGGGCCGGGTCAGCGGCAGTTGCTCGGTCGCGGTCTTGAATTGGGGGAACTCCTCGAAGTAAGCCTGCATCTCCTGGCTTTCGAGCGCGCTCTTGCGCACGGGCATGTACCCGGTGTTCTGCGCCCAGAAGGTCGTGCTTTCCGGGCTGGAGGCAAAGGCGATGTAGCGCATGGCCGCCTGGCGCTCATTCTCCGGGCAACTGGTCAAGATCGCCAGCCCCGCGCCGCCGGTGCAGCAGCCGAAGTTCTTCTCTTTGGGCAAAAAGGCCGTGCCAAACTCAAAGGGCGCATTGGCCTTGACGCCCCCCATGGAGCCGGTGGACATCATGGCGGCGGCGGTGAAGCGGCCCACGAAATCGGCCTGCATGTCCTTGCTGGGCATGGCCCACTTGAAGGTATGGACCGTATCGCGATAGAACTCGCCGGCGCGGAGGGTCTCCTCGTGGGTCATGTGCATGGTAAAGTCCGGGTCGCTGTATTTGCCGCCGAATTGCCAGACCACGCCCTGGAAGAGCCAGGCGATGTAGCTGGCAGCGTCGGGGTGGACAAAGGCCGAGCGGGTCATCTGGTCGCCTTCCATCCGCACCAAGGTCGGCGCCCACTCCATGAACTCGGCCCAGGTCTCCGGCCCGCGGTCCGGCAACCCAGCCTCGGCCCACATCTCCTTGTTATAATAGAAGAGGGGGGTGCTGCGCGCAAAGGGGATCCAGTAATGGACGCCTTGGCGTACCCCCTCGTTGATCAGCGAGTCTTGGTAATCGCTGAGGTCAACATTCTCTGCCTCCAGCAGGTCGTCCAGCGGCAGCAGGGTCTGGTTCAGGTAGAACTTGAACCACCACACGTCGCTCAACAGCGATACATCGGGCGCAGTCCGGGCTTGTAGCGCGGCCGTCACCTTCTGGGCCGTCTCCTCATAGCTGCCCTGGAACTGGTAGTCAATCTGCACATCGGTGTTCTCTTCATTGAACTTCTCGACCAGCGCGGTTTCGGCTTCGCCGTTCTTGCCGGTAAAGCTGCTCCACAGCGTGACGGTCAGGGTCTCCTGGGCGGGAGCTGCGGCGCTCTCGGCGCCTGTGCCGGACGCGCCCGGGGCGGGCACAGTGGCAGGCGCACAGGCGGCCAGCGCCATCATGCCGGCCCCTGCGCCCAGGGCCTTCAAGAGTTGTCGGCGGTTCATGGCTTGGATGGACATGGATGCTCCTTTGCATGTGTAGCGGATGGTCTTCGATCTCCACTATCCTTTGACAGCGCCGGCGGCGATGCCCTCAACAATGTAGCGTTGCGCATAGAGAAAGATGATAACGACGGGCAGCACGACAAAGAGCGTGCCGGCCATCACCACACCCCATTCGACGGTTCCCTCCTCCACCATCAGCCAGTAGATGCCGATCGGCAGCACCCGCATCTCGCGGGTATTGGTGACGAGCAGCGGCCACAGAAAATCGTTCCACTTGGCGACCACACTGAGCAGCCCAAAGGAGATGATAGCCGGTTTTGCTAGAGGCACGACCACCGACCAGAGCGTGCGCAGATGGCCCGCGCCGTCCACCTTGGCGGCATCCAGCACCTCGGTCGGCAAGGTCCAATAATACTGGCGCAGCAAAAAAGTGCCGTAGGCCACCGACGCGCCCGGAACAATGATACCCTGGTAGGTGTTGATCCAACCGAGCGCAGCCACCGTCAGGTAGTTGGGCAGGATCGTCACCTGGTTGGGCACCATCAGCGCAGCCAGCAGCAGCAAGAAGAGCCATTGCTTCTTGGGGAAGCGGAGAAAGGCAAAGGCATAGGCCGAGGTGACGGCGAAGAAGATCTCAAAGCCGCTGCCGAACAAGGTAGTGATGATGGTGTTGATGTAGTAGCGGCCAAAGGGCGCCGAGCGCCATGCCTCCGGAAAGTTTGCCAGCGTCGGCTCCTGGGGAATCCAGGTGGGCGGGATGCGATAGACCTCTGTGGTGGTCTTGAAGGCGCCGATGATCATCCAGTAGACCGGCAGGCCGATCAGCAGCACGCAGATGACCAGCCCGGCATAGCCGAGCAGCAGCGAAAGCGGCCCGCTTTGCTGGCCGACCCACCGGCTGCTCAGAACCGGCTGGTGCGCCGGTTGGACCACCAGGTCGCGCGTCATGTTTGCTTCTGCCATATGCCCCTGCGTCCCTAACTGTAATGGACCGACCGCTCGCTGTAGCGCATCTGCACAATGGTAAATGTCAACATCGCCAAGAAGAGCAATACCGCCGCTACACCGGCGCGACCGGCATTGAAGCCGACAAAACCCTCCTGATAGAGGTAGTAGATCAAGGTCGTCGTGGCATTCACCGGCCCGCCGCTGGTCATCACCTTGATGATGTCAAAGGATTGGAAACCGGCCAGCACGGTGGTGATCACCAGAAAGAAGATCACCGGCGACAGACCCGGCACGGTGACATGGCGAAACCGCGACCAGACGCCCGCGCCGTCTACCAACGCGGCCTCATACAGCTCACGCGGGATGGCCTGTAGCCCGGCCAAATAGATCACCACTGCATAGCCCAATGTCTTCCAGACATGGACAATAATGACCGCAGGCATGGCCCAAAAGGTGTCCAACAGCCAACGGGGCGACTGCAAGCCCACCAGCCCCAAGAAGGTCTGGAGCAGCCCATAGCGCGCGTCAAAGATGTAAATCCAGACAATGCCGATGGCCGCGCCGCTGAGCATGACCGGGCTAAAGACAATGGCGCGCACGCCATTCCGCCCGCGCAGCGGCAGGTTGAGCAGCAGCGCCACGGCCAGCCCCACGGTACAGCTCATGGCCACCGAAGCCACGGTAAAGACCAACGTGTTGAGCAGGATGCGCCCAAAATCGGGTGAGGTGAAGAGGTGGCGATAGTTGTCCAGCCCCACCCAAAGCTTGACCGGCGCCAGCATGTCCCAGCGCACAAAGCTCAGGTAGCCGTTGTAGATCAAAGGCCAATAGGTGAAGGTGGCAAAGAGCACCAGATTCGGACCGACCAAGAGGGCGAAGAGCAGCCACTCACGGCGTTCGGCCGCCGAACGGCGACGGGCAACGTATGCCATATGCGCTTGTCTCCTTCTGGGGTAATTCTAGTGGCTCCAAGTTAACAGAGGTCGGCGCTTTTGTCAATGAAGTGTAAAAAGGCCATTTCTGCCGGGCCGTGAGCAGCAGACGGGCCATGCCGCATCACAAGCTAGGGCATGGCCCGTCTGCCAGGGGATGTGAGGAGAGTGACGAAGCTCGGCTTGCGTGAGCTTCTAGCCGGAATGATAACCGCGGATCATTAAGGAACATCTCGCAGCATGTTATGGTCTGGTTAACTCGGGCCACAGGTTGCGCCGAGTTGCAGGACCGCACGCAGGGCATTGACGAGAGGAGGCATGGCGGCTACCTCATCCGCATCCAGCAACTCTCCCGCCACCCGCCCGACCAGCGGTTTGCCCAGCGCGGCGAGCGCCGCGGCGCGACGGCGCGGATCGCCCAGGCGTGTTTGGGCAGGGCGGCCCCGGCGCGCCAGACATTCGTTGAGCAATGCCAACAACCGCGAATGGCTCAGCGCCTCGACCAACAGATGCTCGAAGTCATGCTCCAGCACAAAGAGCGCATCGGCCAGATGGGCATACTGCCGGCGCCGGGCCGGCGCTTGACCGTCGCCGTCCATCAAGATCACGTGAGGGATTTGGAAGGCGGCAAGGATGCGGTGGTAGACGGCAAAGTTGCCGATGCCGTTGACAAAGACAATGGAGACGCCCCCGGCATCCAGGTCCAGCCCCAGGGTGCGAGCAAAGGCGGGCAGGGCAAAGTACTCCGCCTGCCCCTCCACCAGCAAGACGGCGCGGGCAAAGAGCATGTCGGAGCGGTCCTCGCGCAGATAGCGTTGCACCTTCGCCACCTCCTCCGGCGCAATGCCCTGCAGGTCGGGGTGGACGGCGCGGCTGCTCACCTGCCCGGCCTGGTCCTGCCGCCGGACAGTCACAATCTGGCCCAACGGCACCCGGTTGATGAATTCGCTGGCATGGGTGGTGAAGACCACCTGGTCGTGCCGGGCGACCTTCTCCAGCAGGTTGAGCAGCACCCGTGTCGCATGGGGGTGCAGGTAAATCTCCGGCTCCTCGACGGCAAAGAGATAGTCCCGTTGCGCGTCGCGCCGGTACTCACACCAAGTATTGAGCGCGGCCAGGGCAAAGGAGCGCTGCACACCCAACCCGTGCTGGGCGAAGTCCAGCTCAACGCCGTCGTCTAGGCTCATGGCGCCCTGGGCCAACAGGCGAGGCAGCGTAGGCAGCCCTCGCTCCAGCCGAAGCCGGACGGCCTGGCGCTGGGGTGTGACTGCGGCCAACCCGCGCGCCAGGCTTGCCTCCAGTGCGTGGACCGGCGCCCAAAGCGACGGATCGGCCCGGTCGGCCAGCAGGCGCTGCAGCTCGGCCATCAGCCTGGCCGCGCGGCGGATAATTGAGTCCTCCCCCGCTGCTTGGGCCAGCATGGCCTCCAGTACATCGCTCAACAGGCTGCGCCGCTCCAGACTCGCCTCATCGGCCAGGCGCCGGTCGGCCCAAATGGCCCGGAACTCCGGCAGCAGGCGCTCCACCTGGGCGCGGTCCGCCTGGTTCTGGCGATAGTAAAGGCCATCGCTGCGGCGGATGTAACGGGTGCGCCCGTCGCCACGCCAGACGCTGGCGACGGTGAGCCGCCAACCGGCGCAGGCGACTGCCGGCCCATCCGCCGGCAGACAGTTCAGCGCGTGCCAGGCGGTCGGGTGGGTGGGCAGGCTTCCCTCCAGGGTTAGCTCGATGATCAGTGGTTGGTCGCTGCGCTTGCCGTTGAAGAACCCCGCGTCGAGCTTGACCGCAGGGCCGAAGAAGGTATCCAGCGCCAGCAAGATATTCGACTTGCCCGCGCTGTTGGCGCCCATGATTGCATAGAGCAGCGGTCGCCCCGGTTCCGTCGCTGCCGGTAGCTGGAGCCGGAAGCAGGTCGCGTCCCATTCAAGCTGGACGCCCTCGCGCACGCCCCCTGCTCCGCCAGCCGCGGGCTGTAGGCCGGCGCAGAAGGCAATAGATTTGAAGCCGGAAATGCGGATCTCGCGTACGCGCATAGTCTGCTCGTTTTTGTCCTGCTCTCTAGTCCTGTTCAGTATCCTGATCGTCGCGCTGCGCTCGATCTGGATCGCTCTCCGGCTCGATCAGGCGGCAGAGCGCCCGGTGAATCTCCAGCATGGCCTGGGTGTCGCGGCGGCAATAGGCGCGCAAATCGGCGGCAAGCTGGGCCTTGCGCAGCGGATGGGCGCAGGCGATCAGCTCCGCCCACACGACCTGCGCCTGGTCGCCCCGCCGCACGGCCAGATCGTCGTAGTGCAGGTGGGGCGCCAGCACCGGCAACACCCGCTTGATGGAGTTGGAGCCGGCAAAGCGCGGGTCCAGGTAATGGCGCTGGAAAATCTCCAACTGGTCCCACAGCCGAGCGGCGATGCTGCGCAGCCGCTGGCGGTAGACCGGCAGCGCGTAGGCCAGGTCGCGCAGCACCGACCGCTCGAAGCGCGCGTTGTAGACCACCACCGAGCCAACTGGGCCGATATGGTTGACCAGCGCATGGGCCAGGGCCGCCCGCGGGTCTGCCGCGTCCAGATGGAGGTACTCGGCGTGGCGCACTGCGCCGTCCGCCTCCAGCACATGCACACTGTACTGGAAGGGAAGCTGCTGGTAGGGGCGCATCCCCCAAAAGCGGGGGACGGCATAGCAGAAGGTCTCGAAGTCCAAAAAGTAGATGGGATAGCTCAACCCGGCCAGCCGTTGGGCAATGGCTGGCCGGTCAATCTGGGCCGTTCCGGCCACCAGACGCGCCACATAGGCGCGCTGCGCCGGCGAGAGCGGAAAGCCATCAGGGATCTCCTGGACCCGGCGCACGCCCATGCGCATCAGCAGCGCGATCTTGCGTGCGCTGAGGCGGGGGATGGCGAAGATCGAGTCAGCGGGCACGTCTTGCCAGCAATGACCCCTGGCCGGGCAAGGAAACGGGGTGTGGCAGTGGGCGCCGATCAAGACATCGGGCGCAGCGGGCCGGGCCAATCCGGCGCGCAACTGCTCCGCGCGCTGGTGGACCTTGCGCGCCAGGCGCGCCGCCTGGCGCGTCACATCCGTCTCACAGAAGAAGCTCGCCAAGTCCGGGTAGACGCAGCCGCG